>NZ_FQVU01000005.1:300000-400733 GCF_900129455.1 Jatrophihabitans endophyticus | reverse complement strand
GTTCTCGGCTTTTTCGGTGGCTCGGCAGATGATGCGTTGGCTTTGGCAGGTGCTGCCGGCCACGGCTGGTAGACGGTCGCCGAGGTTGGTCAGTTCACGTTCCGCGCTCGTCCCGCAGGTGACCGTCAACGAGGGCGGTGTATTCGGTCGACCGGTCGGTGGCGTCGAAGTCCGTCCTGGGTCGGGTTGGCTGCCGGAGACGGTGACGGAGCGTGCCCCGCGACATCCGTCGATGTTGACGACCGTGCCGGTGCAGGGCTGCGCGTTCGCAGGGTTCGCAATAGGCAACACTGCCGCCGACAGTGCGACGAGCACGGCACCGAGCAGGGCGATGAGCTTCACGTCCTCACCTGCTTGTAGTCGGTAACGGCCCATCGCCCCTTCGCCCACGCCAACCACAATCGGTACCGGAGCGCCTTCTTGGCCGGCGCGCGTTCGACGGTCTTGCCATGTCCATCGACCGAGGCCACCGCCTCCGTGTCGATCTTGACGTCCACCACTGTGGTGCCGGGATGCCGCTGATCATTCGCGACCAGGTGCCGGCTTACCGGGGTGATGCGACCCCCTACGAGGTGCTGCCGCTTGGATCGAAGCTCGTCGAAGACCGTCACGAACCGGGCGCAGTCGGCGCAGGCGACGGTGTACAGCTGCTTTGCCAGGGTCGAATCCGTGGTGGCGTAGCCCCAGTCCAGCGCCTGGAACCAGAACAACGCGAACTCGGTGGCGCCGGGTGGGGTGTGGGTCTTGGCGAGGGCGGACTCGGTGGGGGGTTTCTCGCCCGGGCGCACGTTGGGTCCGGTGGTGGGCACGGTCGGGCTGGGGGTGGCGCTGCTGCTCGGGCGGGTCGTGGTGGCCGGCGCGGTCGGGGTCGTTCGCGTGACGGTTCGGCTCGGTGTCGGGTCGCTGCCGCCGTCGGAGGTGCAGGCGGCAGCGGACAGCACGACCAGCGCCATCGCGACAAATGCCGCAAACTCCCTCCGATTCACGCCGAGCATGCTGCCACGAAACCGCGCCGGATGGTCGGGTTGTCCACAGGCAGTCACGTTCGCACCGCCCGAACGGCAGGTTGTCCACAGCCCGCCGCCCGACGCGAGCGAGCGGACACCGCACCGAGCTACGGTCCCCGGCCATGACACGGCTGCACGTGGAGATCGAGGACTTCACCGACGCCGCCCTCGTCATGCGCACGAGGATTGCCGACCCGGCACGCATCGCGCTCGGCAGCGTCGGGACCGCGCTCGATCACTGCGGCGCCATGGCCGGCGACGACGAGGGCGGCCGGGCGTGGGCCGCCGCGTACGACCCCGCCGCCGATTCGGTGCTGCAGGCCACCGCGCAGCTGATCGTCGCCGCCGATCGCACGGCCGACATGTTCTCGCGCTCGGCGTTGAACTACGCGGCGGCCGAGGACGCGTCCACGACGGGCGGCTCGCCGGCGTCCTCCGCGACGGAACTCGACCGACTGCCGCCGACGGACCACCCGGCGCCCAGGCCGTCGCCACCACCCACAGCGGCGGGTGGCGGCGGCGGGGAACCGACGGGATGGGGTGTCATCCGGCACCTCGTGGGTTACGTGTGGCCCAACGGGCATCAGGATCGTCTGCGCGATGCGGCTGCTGCGTATCGGGAGTGCGCACTGGCCGTCGAAGCACTGCAGGCCACTCCCGCCCTGGCCAGCATGCGCTTCGCCGTCGACCGCCTACCCGAAGCCGACGACATCGTCGCGGTCTGCCAGGGCATGCACGATCGGCTGCAGCGTCTCGCGGAGGCCCACCGCACCCTCGCCGGCGCCTGCGAGGCCTTGGCGACCCACCTCGACCAGTGCCACTCCGAGGTCGCCGCCGAGCTTCGGGAACTGCTGATGGAGTCGGTCGCCATCCAGGCGGCCGGCGCCTTCTTCAGCGCCTTCACCCTCGGCGCGGCGGAGGGACCCGCGCAGACGGCCCAGGCCGCCCGCCTCAGCGCGGTCGCCGCGAGGGTCGCCCAGCTCATCCGGCGCTTCACCGCCGCCGCGAAGGCGCTCGACGCGACGATCGCCACCGCCACCGAGACGGCCGCCAGCATCGTGCGCTCGCTCGAAGCCCTCGGCCAAGCACGCCTCGTGACCGCGACCGTCGGCAAGGTCCCGCGCACGATCCGCGTCACCCACATGGCAACAGAAGGGCGAGAAGCGGCCGCCGCCGGTCGCCTTGCCCGCGCTGGATCGGCAGCGGTCAAGATGCCGTCAAGATTGGCCGGACGGAAGATGGGCGACCCCGGCGTATGGGGGAACCCGGCGAGGCTCTCGAACCATTTCAAGCGGCACGGGGCGGCCGTTGGCGCGGGCTCGGAGCAGGAGTACGTTCGCAAGGCCTCCGACATGCTGCAACGCGCCATGCGCGGTGAACTTCCGCGCAAGATCGCGCGTAATGGCGATATTCGCGTCTACGACCCGAAGACCGGATCGTTCGCGAGCTACCGACCTGACGGCGCGACCCGCACCTTCTTCGTTCCGACGAGTTCCACATATTTCGAGCGTCAACCCGGAGTGTTGCGTTGAACGATTACTACGTCTGCCCCGCGTGCGGGTACCCCGGGCTGATCGAGCCGCCGCGCGACACCGACAGCGGCGGTTCGTACGAGATTTGCTTATCCTGCGGGTTCCAGTTCGGGGTGAGCGACGACGACCTCGGCTACACCTACGAATCGTGGCGCGCCGAGTGGATCGCGCGCGGGATGCCGTGGGACAGCACGGGCATCCAAGCCGTGCCGGCCGGCTGGGACCCGGCCCGCCAACTGGCCGACTTCCTCGACACCGGGAACGGACGGACCGACGCATGACGGTGGAGATCGCCTCGACTGCGGCCGCAACGAGAACCGACGAGGCGGCGCAACAGGTTGACCAGTCCCGAGACACGTTCGCGCGTCGTCAGGACCCTGACTGCGGTCAGGACCGGGAGCAGCGACCTACGGTCCTGCGGTCTCGTTACTGCCCTGGCACGATGACGATTCGCCGAGGGAGGTCCGGCAGCATGAGTCGGCACGATGAATTGCGGGACTACGTGGCCCGCGAAGCACAAGACCTCTTCCAAGCCGGCCGTGTGGGGCTCTACGAGTTCTTCGACGAGCTCCGACAGTTCGACGAGCTCAGCAACGTCGAGCGCGAGGCGATCGCACGCGACGCTGTTGTCTCCTTGATCGAGACAGGGGCGTGCCGACTGGTGTGGAAGGTGTGGGCCGACACCCAGTACGAAGAGCCGGCCCGCCTCGCCGACATCACCGACGTCGAATGGCAAGTGCCCACGGAGCAGCCCTACCTCGCCGTCGAGCCGATCTAGGTGCCTAACCCTCCGGCGCAGCCAGGGAGTGTGGCCGTGACGTTCCAGCGTGGTCCAGTGTGCGGCTATTTGCAAGCAGACCAAGGTCCAACGACGGACCAGCACGACCGAGCATCACGCGGAGACACGACATGACGTTCACCTGCCCCGTCTGCGGGTATGCCGGGCTGAGCGAGCCAGCTCGCCTCCTGGGTGGCGGCGGCTCCCACCAAATCTGCTGGTCATGCGGGTTCGAGTTCGGGGTGAGCGACGACGACCTCGGCTACACCTACGAATCGTGGCGCGCCGAGTGGGTCGCGCGCGGGATGCCGTGGGACAGCGCCGGCATCCGGCCCGCACCAGCCGGCTGGGACCCGGCACGCCAACTCGTCGAGCTCCGCAACGCCGGGAACGGGCGGACCGAGGCATGACGGCCGGCATCGCGATCGCCGGGCGCCGCCACCTGCGCCGGCACCCCGAGACGGGACTCGCCGAGCTCCGGACGGCCTCGCTCCCCACCGGACGCACCCGGTGACCGACCCCGTCGTGACCCGCCTGCGCGCCGCCGGCTGCGTCTTCGCCGAGGACGAGGCCCGCGAGCTGCGCGAGGCCGCGACCTCGCCGGACCACCTCGACGCCCTGCTGGCGCGCCGTGTTGACGGCGAGCCGCTCGAGTACGTCGTCGGCTTCGCCGAGTTCGACGGCCTGCGCATCGCAGTGTCCCCCGGCGTGTTTGTCCCGCGCCGACGCACCGCGTTCCTCGTCCGGACGGCGGCGGCACGCGCACCGGCGAATGCGACCTGCCTCGACCTGTGCTGCGGGTCCGGTGCGCTGGGCGCCGCGTTCGCCGCGCGCGTCCCCGGCAGCGAGGTGCATGCCGCCGACATCGACCCGGTCGCCGTCCGCTGCGCACGACACACGCTGCCACCCGGTCGCGTGTACGAGAGCGATCTGTTCGCCACGCTGCCCGCAGCGCTACGCGGCCGCGTGGACGTGCTGCTCGCGAACGTCCCCTACGTCCCCACCGCCGCGCTCGCGTCGATGCCGGTCGAGGCCCGCGACCACGAGCCGCCACGGACGCACGACGGCGGGCCCGACGGTCTCGACATCGCCCGCCGCGTACTGGCCGAGGCCGCGCACTGGCTCGCACCCGGCGGCGTGCTGTACATCGAGATCGCCGAACACCAACGCGACGCCGCCCGTACCGCCGTCGAGTCGGCCGGTCTCACGCCCCGCCTCGACGCCGACGACGACCTCGGCGCGACGATCGTCAGCGGCACGAACGACCGACCGGAGTGGTCATCGCCGGCTCGGGCGGCTTGGATTCCCTAGCCTGGCTATAGACAAGGATGCGCACAGCGCGTTGACCCGCACCGTCACGTCGACCTTGCCCGGTCGGCCAGCGCCATCTGTCGGTAGCACTCCACGGGGCCGCGCCCCGCTCGGCGAGTCCGCCGCCATCCGCCGGACCGTCGCCCACGGGCCGCCGTCCGTCCCCTCCCGACCGGCTGCGCGGCGGTTACCGACGGGAGCTCGGGTGGGGCCGCGGCCGCGCCCTGGGCGCACGGACCGCCGTCCCGCCCGACTACCCGGATCGGTGACTCACCACTCGGCGAACGCGCCGTCGTCGCGGCGCCACACCGGGTTGCGCCAGCGGTGCCCGGTCGCGGCGGCCCGCTCGACCGCGGCAGCATCCACCTCGATGCCGAGGCCGGGTCCGGTCGGTCGCGCCACGAAGCCGTCGGCGTACTCGAAGACCGCGGGGTCGACCAGGTAGTCCAGCAGATCGGAGCCCGCGTTGTAATGGATGCCGAGACTCTGCTCCTGAATGAGCAGATTCGGCGAGGCGAGGCCGACCTGCAGGCTGGCCGCGAGCGAGATCGGGCCGAGCGGGCAGTGCGGGGCGAGCGCGACGTCGAACGCCTCGGCCATGGTGGCGATCTTGCGCAGCTCCGAGATCCCCCCGGCGTGCGACACGTCGGGCTGGACGACGGCGATCCCCGTCCCGAGCACGCGCCGGAAATCCCACCGCGAGTACAGCCGCTCCCCCAGCGCGATGGGGATCGACGTGCCGGCCGTCAGGTCGCCGACGAGGTCGCTCGCCTCCGGCACCACGGGCTCCTCGACGAAGAGGGGCAGCAGCGGTTCGAGCAGCGGCAGCGTGCGGCGTGCCATCGCGAGGCTGAGCCGGCCGTGGAAGTCGACGGCGACGTCGCGCTCCGGACCGAGCACCTCGCGCACCGCCGCCACCCGCTCGACGATCCCGTGCACCGCCGCCGGCGTATCCAGCAGCCGCAACGCGCCCGAGCCGTTCATCTTGACCGCGGTGAAGCCCTCGGCGACCTTCGCCGCGGCCTGCTCGGCCACCTCCGCCGGGTCGTCGCCGCCGATCCACGAGTACACCCGGACGCGGTCGCGGACGTGCCCGCCGAGCAGCTGGTGCACCGGCACGCCGAGCGCCTTGCCCGCGATGTCCCACAGCGCCTGGTCGATGCCGGCCAGCGCGCTCGACAGGATCGGGCCGCCGCGGTAGAAGCCGCCGCGGGCGAGGACCGTCCAGTGCTCCTCGATCCGGCGCGGATCCTGCCCGATCAGGTACTCGCCGAGCTCCTCGACCGCAGCGGCGACGGTGGCGGCGCGCCCCTCGACGACCGGCTCGCCCCACCCCACGAGGCCGTCGTCGGTGTCGATGCGCAGAAACAGCCAGCGCGGCGGGACGGGATAGGTGCGCAGCCGCGCGATCCTCACCGCAGCACCTCGTCGCCGTGCTCGATCAGGCCGAGTTCGTCACGGCGGGGCAGCCCCTCCCAGTCGCCCCAGGTGCCGACCGCGAACGCGCCGAGCAGGACCCCGAGCCGCAACCGCTCACCGACCGAACGCCCGTCGAGCCGCGCGGCGAGGTAGCCCGCGACGAACGCGTCGCCGGCGCCGACGACGTCGACCACGCGCACGTCGTGCGCGGCCACGTGCTCGGTCGTCCCGTCGGCGAAGGCGGTCGCTCCGGACGCCCCCTCGGTGCGGACGACCTCGGTCGGGCCGAGCTCGGCCACGTGCTCGAGCTGCTCGTCACCGCCGAGCAGGGCGAGCTCGGCCGGGCCACCGATCACGACGTCGGCGCGGCTCGCGAGTCGCCGCAGCTCCGGGCGCGCCTCGTCCGGTGACCAGAGCGCGGCACGGTAGTTCACGTCGAGGCTGACGGGGACGCCGGCGGCGCGGGCGATGTCGACGGCGACGTCGACCGCCTTGGCCGCGGTGGGGCTCAGCGCGGGCGTGATGCCGGTGACGTGCAGCAGCCCCGCCCCGGCGATCACGTCCTCGTCGAGGTCCGCTGCGGTCAGCCGCGACCCCGCCGAGCGCGAGCGCAGGTACTCGACGACGGTGCGGTCGGCCGTCCGCCGCGACCGCAGGAGCAGACCGGTGGGCGCGGCCGGGTCGACGCGCACCCCGGTGACGTCGACCCCCTCGCCGCGCAGCACGTCGAGCGCCATCCGGCCGAACGCGTCGTCGCCGACCCGCCCCACGTAGGCCGCGGCGAAGCCGAGCCGGCGGACACCGATCGCGACGTTGGCCTCGGCGCCGCACACCGACAGCTGCGCGGCCGCGCCGGGACGCAGCGGCCCCTCGGTGCCGGCCGTCACCTGCCCGAGCTGCTCGCCCAGCGTGACGAGGCCGCTCACGACGCGTCCCGCCGTGCCGCGGCCAGGGCGGTGCGGGCACGCGCGCTGATGCTCGCGATGTCGCCGGTGTCGAGCGCGTCGCCGGTGAGCGGCGAGCCGAGTCCGACGGCGCACGCACCGGCGTCGAGGAAGTTCGGGATCGCGTCGAGCGCGACGCCGCCGGTGACGACGAGGTCGATGTGCGGCAGCGGCTCGCGCACCGATCTCACGTAGGCCGGCCCGACGGCGGACGGGAAGAGCTTCACGAGCTGCGAACCGTACTCGTAGGCGGTGACGATCTCGGTCGGGGTGGTGGCCCCGGCGACCATCGGCACGCCGAGCCGGCCGGCCTCGGCCAGCGTGTCCACCCGGACGCACGGCGCGACCAGGAACTGCGCCCCCGCCTCGACCGCGTCGCTCGCGTCCTGCGGCGTGATCACCGTGCCGGCGCCGGCCAGCAGGTCGGGCTCGGCGGCCCGCAGGTCGCGCAGCGCGGCGAGCGCGCCGTCGGTCGTCAGCGTGAACTCGAGTGCCCGCACGCCGTCGGCGGCCAGGGCGCGCGCCGCCGCGACGAAGTGCGTGCTCGTCCGCGCCCGGAAGATCGCGAGGACGCGGGTCGTCGCGATCGCCTCGCGCAGGATGTCGAACGTCATGCGTGCCTCCCTCACCAGTCGTGCATGCTGCCGTCGGCCAGCCGGGCCACCGGCAGGTACTTCGGCGAGTAGGGGTACCGGGCCGCGGCGTCCTCGTCGACCTCGACGCCGATGCCGGGCGCGTCGCCGAGATCGAGCATGCCCTCGCCGTAGGAGTAGCCGGCGCGGAAGACCTCGCCGGCCGGGTCGAGATGCCCCATGTACTCCTGGATCCCGAAGTTGGGGGCCACGAGGTCGAGGTGCAGCGCGGCGGCGATGCCGATAGGCGATACGTCGCCCGGACCGTGCGACCCGGTCCGCACGCCGTAGAGGTCGGCGAGGTCCCAGATACGGCGGGTGTGGGTGATGCCGCCGGCGTGGGGCACGGCGACGCGGATGTAGTCGATGAGCCGCTCGCTGATCAAGAGCTGGCAGTCCCAGATGCCGGAGAAGATCTCGCCGACGGCGATCGGCGTCGTGGTGCGTGAGCGGATGAGCCGGAACGCGGCCTGGTCCTCGGCCGGGGTCGGGTCCTCCATCCAGAACATCCGGTACGGCTCGAGGCTGCGGCCGAGCTGCGCGGCCTCGTTGGCCGACAGCCGGTGGTGGACGTCGTGCAGCAGGTGGAAGCCGTAGCCGTGCTCCTCGCGCACCCGCTTCATCAGGCCGGGCACGAAGTCGAGGTACGCGGCGGAGTCCCAGGTCTCCTCGTCCGGCAGCTCGCCCGCGGCGGGTTCGTAGGTGAGGCCGGTGCCGTGGCGCAGCCCGTAGTTGGACGTCAGGCCGGGCACGAGCGCCTGCACCCGCACCGCGCGGTAGCCGCGGGCGAGGAAGTCGCCGACGTCGGCGACCGCGCCGTCGATGTCGGTGCCGCTGGCGTGACCGTAAATGGTCACGCCGTCGCGGGCGCGGCCCCCGAGCAACCGGTAGACGGGCAGCCCGGCGACCTTGCCGGCGATGTCCCACAGCGCGATGTCCACTCCGCCGATGGCGGTGGCGGCGACGCTGCCGCGGCGCCAGTAGGAGCCGCGGTACAGGTACTGCCAGATGTCGGAGATGCGGGTGGCGTCCCGGCCGACGAGCAGCGGCGCCACGTGCTCGCGCAGGTAGGCGACGACTGACTGCTCCCGACCGTTCAGCGTGGCGTCACCCCATCCCACGACACCGTCGTCGGTCGTGATCTTGACGATGACGTAGTTGCGGCCGGGGCACGTGACGATGACGTCGACGGCGGCGATGCGCACGGGCGGGTCACTCCTTCGGGTCGAGCAGGATCTTCATGGCGCGGCCGGCCCGCAGGTCGGCCACCGCGGCGACGGCGTCGGCGAGCGGGACGGTGCGGGTGACGACATCGGGGACGCGACCGGGATCGCGGTCGAGCAGCTCGATCGCGGCGTGGATGTCCTCGTGGTCGTAGATGCGGGTGCCGAGGACGGTCAGCTCCGCGAACATCACCCGCAGCAGGTCGAACGGCGGCGGCTGCGGCGGGTAGGCGCCGACCACTACCAGCGTGCCGCCGGGCCGCACCCAGTCGCAGACCGACGCCGACACGCGCGGCGTCCCCGTGGCGTCGAGGACGACGTCGTGCTCCGGGCGCCGGTCCGCGGGGTCGACGGTGCGCAGCCCGAGGGCGGCGGCCGCGTCGGCGCGGGCGGGCGCGGGTTCGGCGACGGTGACGTCCGCACCCGCCCGCTGCGCCACGAGGCCGACCAGGCAGCCGATCGGCCCGGCGCCGACGACGTGCACCCGGTCGCCCGGACCCAGCCCGGATCGGCGGACCGCGCGCACCGCGACGGCGACCGGCTCGACGAGCCCGGCGCGGGTCAGCTCGAGCGACGGCGGCAGCGCGTACACGTTTTCCACCGGCACGAGCGTCTGCGGGCTGGCCGCGCCGGGGTAGTCGATGCCGACGGCGGTCAGCGCCGCGCAGACCGTCCGCAACCCGCGCCGGCACGCGTCGCACCGCCCGCAGCGCACCTGCGGGTCGACGAAGACGGGCGTGCCGGCCGGCAGGTCGGTCGTCGCCTCGGCGAGCCGGCCGGCGAACTCGTGGCCCAGGACGATGCCCGGCCGGGCACGGACGTGCTCGCCGGCGAGCACGTGCAGGTCACTGCCGCACAGCCCGGCGACGGCGACGTCGACCCGCACCCAGCCGTCGCGGGGTTCGAGCGCGGGGACGTCGCGGACGGCCGCCTCGGTGCCGCCGGCCCACACCAGCCCGCGGCTCACGTCCGCACCGTCCCGAGGGCCTCGGCCACCGCGTCGTCCGTCCCGCCGGTGCGCAGTGCCCGCAGCAGGTCGCCGACCCGGTCGGCGAAGGACGGGCCGAGCTCGCCGAACAGCCGGGTGACGGCGGTGCGGGCGAGTTCGCGCTCGTCGTGCGCGCGGCCGATCAGCGCGGCGATCTCCGCCGCGCGCGGGTCGCCCGGCGAACCGGCGAGCTCGACGCCCGGGGTGCGGCAGCGCAGGAAGGCGGCGACGCTCAGCGCGAGCAGCGGCGGCACGCTCCCGCGGTCGAGGTGCCAGCGCACCGGCGCCGGGATGCGCTGGACGAGCTTGAGCGAACCGTCCGAGCCGACCTGTTCGGTGCGGTGGCCGAGCGCGCGGTTCCCGAAACGCCGCCGCAGTTGCGCCCGGTACGCGGTCACGTCGAGGCCTGCCGGTACCCGCAGCGTCGCCTGGTACTCGTCACCGAGGGCATCGGCGGCCCGGCGGATCACGACGTCGTCGATCGCGTCAGCGATCAGTTCGTGACCGCGCAGCAGGCCGAGGTAGGCGAGCAGGCTGTGGGTGCCGTTGAGCAGCCGCACCTTCACCGCCTCCCATGCCGCGACGTCGTCGGTGAGGGTGACACCGGCCCTCGCCCAGTCGGGGTGCGCCGAGGCGAACTGCGGCTGCAGCACCCACTGCCGGAACGGCTCGGCCGGCACCGGCACGGCGTCCTCGAACCCGGCCTCGCGCGCGAGCCGGACGTGCTCGTCGGTCGTCCGCGGGACGATGCGGTCGACCATCGTCGACGGGAACGCGACGCCGTCGAGGCCGGGCAGCAACCCGCGCAGCACGCCGCCGTTGTCGGCGAGGTTGTCGCAGCTGATGACGGTGATCGGCGCTCCGCGCCGCCGCGCCAGCCCGTCACGCAGCAGCGCCAGCATCGCACCGTCGGCGGTGTAGCCGGCCTCGGTGATCGTGAGCGTGACGACCGTCGTGGCCGGGTCGGCGATGCGGGCGACGACGGTGTCGGGCTCGTCCGCCGCGACGAGTGCGTCGTCCAGGACGTCGACGGGCTCGACCTCGACCCGCTCGCCGTCCACGGTGAGGACGGTGTAGTGCAGCTGCTGCGCCCGCAGCGCGTCGACGACCCGGCGGCTGCGATGCGCGACTCCGGTGATCGACCAGTCGCCGCCGGCCGCGGCGGTGTAGACGGCCTGGTGGGCGCGGTGGAAGCTCCCGAGTCCCAGGTGGACGATGCGGGTCACGCGGGCACGGCCGATGCGGGCACCTCGTCGTCGGTCTCGACGTGCCCGTACACCTCGGGCAGCACGAAGCGGGCGGCCAGGAAGCCGACGAGGGAGATGCTGGAGATCAACACCGTCGCGAGCGGTACGCCGAGGTGGTCGAACAGCTGCGGGAAGCCGTAGATGGTGGCGAACGACGCGGCCTTGACGAAGATGTAGCCGAAGCCGGAGGCCGTGCCCTTGTACCGCGTCGGAGCGACCATCGACGCGATGGTCATGCCGTTGGACGCATCCCAGTAGTGACCCCACATCAACCCCGCCGCCGCGATCGGGACGAGCCACTTCCACTCCACCTGCAGGAAGAGCGCGGCCAGCAGCAGCGAGACGAACGCGAGCCCGAAGCCCCACTGCGACAGGCCGCGGTGGCCGAGCCGCTGCAGCGCGATCGGGGCGACGAAGCCGCTGATCGTGGCGACGAGATAGATCGCGCCGGTCAGGAAGTTCGTCGCACCGATCCCGGAGACGCCGGTGAGCACGAGGATGACGGGCAGGTAGTAGCCGAACGCGGTGAACTCCGCGCCCTGGCAGGCGTTCGAGATCCAGGCGAAGATGCTGGCGCGCCGGCGGGTCTTGTGCTTCCAGATGTCGGCGAGGAAGTCTCGGGTGCGGGGCCGCTTCAGGTCGTAGTCCTGGTCGGGCAGCATCGGCAGGTCGTCGTCGAAGACCTCCTTCGCGACCTGCTTGGCCTTGCGGAAGCGGCCGCGCAGGATCAGCGAGGACGTCGTCTCGGGCACGTCGAGCCGGCCGATGAGCAGCGCGAGCGCGGGGACGGCGCCGAGCGCGAGACCGAGCCGCCACAGCGTGCCGTGGTCCATGCCCGTCAGGTAGAGGACCGTGATGACGATGATCGCGGCGATCTCGCCGAGGCCGAACATGCCCTGCCAGCGAGAGCCCATGACCTCGCGCTTCTGCTTGGGCATCGTCTCCATGATGTAGGCGTAGCTCGACGCGACGTCGCTGCCCAGCGGGAACCCCAGCAGCAGCCGGATCGCCGCGAGCTCCCACATGTTGGTCGCAAAGGCCTGCGCGACGGCGAGGATGACGAACAGGATCATCGTCGTCAGGAACACCGGCCGCCGGCCGAACCGGTCGGACAGGTAGCCACCGAAGATCGCGCCGAGCAGCGCACCGCCCTGGACGGCCGCGCTGGTCAGGCCGAGCATCGACGCGCTCGGGTGGAACTCGTCCTTGATGAAGATGAGCAGGAACGAGATCGAGTAGAGGTCCCAGGCCTCGATGAGGATCGTCGAGATCATCAGCCAGCCGTTGCGGCGGCCGCTGTCGGTGCCCTGCTTGTTCAGCACCCGCTGGATGGCCTGGTCGGACAGCTCCCGGACGTTCGCGGGCGGCTCGGCCCGGCCCTTGGCGACGTCGATGGTCATGGGCGTCCGCTCCTCACGCGACGGCTCCGTCGCTCAGGTTGCGTTTCGTTTTTCGGAACGCCATTCCGTTCTGGTGAACGGTTGGTACGTTAGCCCGGTGAGCGAGGGTGTCAAGGGCGTGGGCGGGACGGCGGCCGGGTCGACCCCCAAGGCGCTCGCCCTGCTCGATGCGCTGGCCGCCTCCGCCTCGCCGGTGCAGCTGGCCGCGCTGGCCGCCACGTGCGGGTTGTCGAAGCCGTCGACGCATCGTGTCCTGTCGACGCTGCGCGACGCCGGGTGGGTGCGCGCACACGAGGGCGGGCTGTACTCGCTCGGCAGCGACGCGTTCGCCTTCGCCGCCCGGGCCGGCCAGGCGTCGTCGGTCACCGCGGTGTTGACGCGGCTGCGCGACGAGGTGGGCCACACCGTGCACGCCGGCCTCGTCGCCGAGGATGTCGTCGTCTACACGCACAAGGTCGACGGTCACGACCAGTTCGCGATGCGGTCGCGCGTCGGCGGCACGATGCCGCTGCACTCGACGGGGATCGGCAAGGCACTGCTCGCCTTCGGCCCGTCGGAACGCGTGGACGCCGTCGTCGCGCGAGGACTCGCCCGCCGGACGCCGAACACCATCACCGCGGCGGCACGGCTGCGGCGCGAGCTCGCGGCCGTCCGCGAGCAGGGGTACGCCGTCGACGACGAGGAGAACGAGCAGAACATCCGTTGCGTCGCCTGCCCGGTGCCGTCCCCCGACGGCCGGCCGGTCACCGCGGTGAGCATCTCCACGGTCACGTTCCTCACGCCCCGCGAGGAGCTGCTCGGCTACGTCCCCGCCGCCCGGGCGGCGGCCGCGGCGCTCGCCGGCGGCTGACGCCTTACCACGCGCATCGGCCGCGCTGCCCAGCCGGCGCACAGTCGTCACCCAGCACCCAGCCAGACGGCGTCGGTACCCGTGGAGGAGTGATCGACAACGACGTCGCCCGGCGCGGCCGCGAGGTGTTCCGGGGGGACGTCCAGGGGTTGCGGGCCGTCGCCGTCTCGCTCGTCGTGCTCTACCACCTGTGGCCCACCGCGCTGCCCGGCGGTTACGTCGGCGTCGACGTGTTCTTCGTCGTCTCGGGCTTCCTCATCACCGGCAACCTGCTGCGGGCACACGAGCGCGACGGCCGGGTGCGCCTGCTCGACTTCTGGGGTCGCCGAGCCCGCCGGTTGTTGCCCGCCGCGGTGGTCGTCCTCGTCGTGACATGGCTGACGTCGCGTCTCGTGCTGCCTGCGACGCAGCTCGCCGCCACCGCCGAACAGATTCGCGCGAGTGCGCTCTATTTCCAGAACTGGGTGCTCGCTCGTGACTCCGTCGACTATCTGCAGGCCGACGGCGCCGCAAGCCCCGTCCAGCACTTCTGGTCGCTGTCGGTGGAGGAGCAGTTCTACCTCGGCTGGCCGCTGCTCTTCCTGGCGGCCGGCGGCATCGGCGCGCTCATCCGGCGCGCGGGTGGACGCCGGCGCACCGGTGGCCGCGGCGTCCTCGTGCTGCTCGCCGCGGGCGTCGTCACCGCGTCACTGTGGTACTCGGTGCACGAGACCGCCGCGAACCCCGCCGCGGCGTACTTCGTGACGCCGACCCGCGTGTGGGAGCTCGCCCTCGGCGGCCTGCTCGCGCTCGCCCCGGCCCGCGCGATGCGGGCTGCCGGTCGCGTCGGCCCGCTCGCCTGGCTGGGCCTGGCCATGATCGGCGGGTCGGCCATGCTCGTCTCGGGGACGTCGCCGTTCCCGGGCTGGCTGGCGCTCGTGCCGGTGCTCGGGGCAGCGCTGGTGCTCGTCGCGGGCGGCGCGGACGCCCGGCTCGGTCCGGCCCGGCTGACCTCGCTGCGGCCGATGGTGTTCCTCGGCGGCGTCTCCTACTCGCTCTACCTCTGGCACTGGCCGGCAATCGTGCTGTGGCGGGCCTGGTCGGGTCACGCGGTCGGGCTGGTCGACGGGCTCGTGCTGATCGCCGTGTCCGTCGGCCTCGCGACCCTGACCAAGCGCTTCGTGGAGGACCCGGTCCGGCGGGCACGTCTCGTCGTCCGCAGCCCGTTCCGCTCGCTGTCGATGGCCACGGCCGCGCTCCTGCCCGTCGTGCTCGTCAGTGTGTGGCTCGGTGGGCAGAGCGCCTCGACGGGCTCACTGGACGCGACCCACCCGGGCGCTGCCGCGCTCACCAGCTCGGTCACGACACTGTCCTCGGCCTCCTACGTCCCGTCCCTCGCGCAGCTGACGAAGGACACGCCGACCGGCATGACCGCGTCGTGCGAGGCGGACAAGACCACCAGCACGGTGCAGACCTGCACGCTCGGCGACACCACGGACCCGCAGCTGACCGTCGCCCTGGTCGGCGACTCGCACGCCGCGCAGTGGTCCGACGCCCTCGACAAGATCGCGAAGGCGCACCACTGGAAGCTGGTCGTCGCGACCAAGAGCGGCTGCCCGTTCACCGCCACCGAGGTCACGACCCCCGGGCAGCAGACGGCCTACGCCAGCTGCAACACCTGGAACGCGGCGCTGCTCACCTCGCTGCTCACCGACATCGAGCCCGACGTCGTCATCACCAGCGACCGCAGCTACAACGCCGTGCTGCCGAGCACGACGGCGGACGCCGCCAGCCTCACCAAGATCGGCAACGGCATGGCCACGTACTGGAAGCGGCTCGAGGCCGCCGGCATCGGCGTGGTCGCGATCCACGAGACGCCCGAGCCCGGCTCGAATCTCGCCGACTGCCTCGCGAGCCGTACCGGCAGCGCGTCGTCGTGCACCGCGAGCCGCTCGGCGTCGTTCAGCTCCGTCTCCCCCGTCACCGTGGCGGCGAAGCAGCTGAACGGCGCGGTGCCGGTCATCGACCTGACCTCGCTGATCTGCACCGACACGACCTGCCCCGGCGCCGTCGGCAACGTCGTCGTCTATCTCGACAACCACCACCTGACGAGCACGTACACGCTCAGCCTGGCGCCCTACCTCGAGCGCGCGTTGCTCACGAAGTCCGAGGACTTCGCGAGTCGGACGTGACCGGCCCGGGGCCGCGGCGCAGCTCGGCGAGCCGCTCGCGCAGCTCGGGGTCGCTCATGACCAGCTGGACGAGCGTGCAGTCGTGCGGCCCGGACGCGCCGGGCAGGCACAGCGAGCACGATTCGCCGAGCCGGATGGGGCACTGCGGCACAGGCGCACGGCGGGGCCGGGGCACCGCGCGACGTGCGCGCGCACCACGGACACCGTCGACCGTTCCCACTCCGCCACGATGCGCCCCGCAGCTTCGGCCCGGCCGGGCACAACCGCATGTCCGGGCCCGGGCACTACGTCCTGGTGCACTCCGGCGACTTGTCGCACGGCCCGTATACGGCCCGTACACGGGCCGCACACGGCCGGTGTGACACTCGGTGGACGGCTCCCGTCGTGTCGCCGTCCTGCTGCCCCGCAGCACCGCAGCGCCGCCGGATGGTGGGACGCCGGCCGACCGCGGTCATGCGTCCGCGGCCGGGAGGGTCAGCCGGAAGCGGGCGCCCTCGCCGCCGCGGCGGGGCGCGAGCACCAGGTCGCCATGATGGGCGCGTGCCGCGGCCCGCGCGATCGGGAGCCCGAGACCGAACCCACCGCTGTCACGCGAACGGGACGCGTCGAGGCGCACCAACCGTTCGAAGATCCGCTCGGCGTCCGCAGAAGGGACGCCCGGCCCGGAGTCGGCGACGTCCACGCACCAACCGCGCTCGCAGCGGGCGACGTCGACGGTCACCCGACCGGTGGCACCGGCGGCCCGACGGGCGTTGCCGAGCAGGTTGGCCATCACCTGGCCGAGCCGGGCCGGGTCGCCCTGCACCGGGACGGCCGGCGGCGCCGCCACCGTCACGTCGAGCCCGGGCGCGAGCAACCGCAATCGCTCCACCTCGTGCTCGACGACGTCGACGAGGTCGATGCGGGCGGTGTCGAGCGGTACGCCGGTGTCGAGGCGCGCCATCGTCAGCAGGTCGTCGACGAGACGGTTCGCCCGGTGGGTCTCGCGCACGAGCGTCACGTAGGCGTTCTCACGCTCCGCGCGGTCCGGCTCGTCGCGCAGCAGCAGCTCGGTCGTGGCCGCGAGCCCGGTCAGCGGCGTCCGCAGCTCGTGCGAGACGTCGCCGAGCAGTGCCCGCTGCCGCGCCTCCGCGGCCGCGGCCGTGGCGACGGCGGTCTCGAGCTCGTCGAGCATGTCGTCGAACGCGGCCGCCGTCCGCCCCAGCTCGGTGTCGGGACGCCCGGTCCGCAACCGCCGCCCCCGGTCGCCGCCCGCGATCCGGCGGGCGAGCGCGGTCATGTCGTCCAGTGGTCGTAGCGCGATGCCGACGACCCGGAACAGTAGCAGCGCCGCGAGCGCCAGCGCGACGGCCCCACCCACGACCTCGAGCAGCACGAGGCCGCGCAGCGTGGAGCCGACCTGGCTGCTGTCGACCGAGAGCGTCAGCACCTGCCCGGTCGAGGGCAGCGTCGTCCGCACGAACAGCACGTCTCCCGCCGTCTGCACCGTCGAGTTCGCCGTGGCGCGCGGCGGCGGCCCGCCGCCCGACCGCGGCGGCTGACCGGGTCGCCGCGACGGCGGCGGCGCCGCGGGTCCCGCCGGCCCCGAGTCACCGCGCACGCAGGTGAGCCCGTTCGCCGATCCACCCGCGCGGCTCGTGCTGTCGGCGTCGCACAGCAGCGAGCTGACCCCGTCGCCGCGCAACCGGTCGACCAGCTGCTGCGCGGAGAGCGCGCCGTCGAGCTGGTCGGCGAGCGCGACCCGATCGGTCAGGCGCGTCCGCAGGTCGGCGTGCAGGCGGGCGGACAGGATGACGTCGACGGTGACGAACAGCCCGCTCAACAGCACGGCAAGCAGGGCCAGCACGCCGAGGACGACCCGCCCCCGTAACGAACCGGGACGCCGGCGGACCATCCTCACGGCCGTAGGACGTAGCCGAGGCCACGCACGGTGTGGATCACCCGCGGGCCGAGGGCCTCGGTCTTGCGGCGCAGCGCGCTCACGTGCACCTCGACGAGATTCGGGTCGTAGTCGTCGTACCCCCACACCTGGGTGAGGATCTGCGTCTTCGACAGCGTCCGGCCGCGGTTGGCGGCGAGATAGGACAGCAGTCGCCACTCGGTGGCGGTGAGCTCGAGCAGCGTGCCGTCGCGGCTGGCCACCGACGCGGCGTGATCGAGCACGACGTCGCCGATCTGCACCGTGGCCGGGATTCGTCCCAGCCGACGCAGGGCCGCCGCCGAGCGGGCCAGCACCTCGGCCACGGCGAACGGCTTCACGACGTAGTCGTCGGCACCCGCGGCGAAGCCGCGCAGTCGGTCGTCGAGGTCGTCGCGCGCGGTCAGGAACAGCACGGCGGCCTCGGCGCGTTCCCGGAGCGCGCGGGCGAGCGCGAACCCGTCACGGCCGGGCAGCATCACGTCGAGCACGACCAGGTCGGGACGGAACGCGTCGACCTGGTCCTCGAAGTCGGTGCCGTCGGCGCGCGCGTGCACGTCGTGACCGGCGCCCCGGTACGCGGTGGCCAGCGAGTCGCGGATCGGCTCCTCGTCCTCGACGATCAGCACGCGCGCGGCGCAGGGGCGGGTACGCGTCATGACGCAGTCTTACGGCGCGCTCTGAAGCGTTGCTGAAGACCGCGGCCGGTGTCGGCTGCTTCAGGCCCGCTTCAGCATCGCGACCGATGTTGGGGGTGACCGCCGTTCCCCCCCAGGAAGGACTCCTGTGTCCGACAGCATTCACGACACCCAGACCACCCCGGACGTCCGTCGGCGTCCGCGGGCCCGCACCATCGCCGTCGCCTCGCTGGCTGCCGCCGGCATCGCCACCGGCGGCATCGCCGCCGTCGTCACCGCGACGACGGCCGACGCGAAGTCGACGCACCATGCCACCGCCGCGGCCCGGCCACCCGCGGCGAGCGCGTACGACTACGACGGCACCGTTACCGAGCTGTCGTCGAGCGCCATCACCGTCCGCAGCCTGTTCGGGAAGTCGCGCAGCTACGAGCTCACCGATGACACCACCGTGCGGGTCGGCCGCGCGAAGTCGACCGCCTCGGCGCTCGAGACCGGTCAGCGGGTGCACGTGCGCGGCACGAAGTCGGGCTCGGCCTACACCGCGAAGGCCGTCGAGGTCCGGCTCGCCCACCTCGACGGCACCGTCACGGCGGTCAGCGACGACGGGCTGACCATCACCGACACCGACGGCTTCACCCGCACGATCAGCTACGCCGACGACGTGACGTTCACCAAGGACGGCAAGTCCGCGACCAGCTCGGCCGTGACGACCGGCAGCGTCGTCCACGCCGAGGGCACCGTCGACAGCGACGGCACGACGCTGGACGCCGCCGCGGTCGACGTCCGCACCAAGGCGGCGGGTCCGGGCGCCGGTCCTGCGGGCGGCCCGGCCGGTGGCCCGGCTGGTGGCCCCGGGGGCCAGGGCGGCCCGGGTCGTCCCGGCGGCGAGCACGGCGCCCCGCCGTCCGGCGCGCCCAGCGCGTCGTCGTCCACGTCCTCCTGACCGGGTGACCCCGGTCTCCCCGCTGGTGCTCGCGCGGACCGACCGCGGCCGAGCACCGGCGGGGAGACCCCGCGGTCACAGGGCGTGCGCGCCGATGATGTCGGCGTAGACCTCGGCCGAGCGCTTGAGCCGGCGCTCCTGCGTGGCGTAGTCGACGTGGATCAGCCCGAAACGCTGGCTGTACCCCCACGCCCACTCGAAGTTGTCCAGCAGCGACCAGGCGTAGTACCCGCGGACGTCGACCCCCGCATCCACCGCGTCCAGGACCGCACCCAGGTGCCCGCGCAGATAGGCGACGCGGTCGTCGTCCGCCACACCCTCGGCGGTGACCGTGTCCGGGTAGGCGGCGCCGTTCTCGGTGATCACGAACGTGGTGCCCGGGTAGTCGGCGTCCAGGGCGACCAGCATCTCGGTGAACGTCTCCGGCCGCACCGGCCACCCCATGCCGGTGACCGGCGCCGGCTCCGGCACCACCCACGCGTCGGCCACACCGGGCCACGCCTGCGCTCCGTCGACGCGCGACGCCGACACGAGGTGCGGGTTGTAGTAGTTGATGCCCAGGAAGTCGAGCGGGGCGCGGATGGCCCGCAGGTCACCGTCGTGGACGAAACCCCAGTCCGTGACCAGCTTCGTGCGCTCGACGAGCTCGGGGTGCAGCTGCCCGGTGAGCAGCGGTTCGAGGAACACCTGGTTCTGCGCGAGCTCGGCGTCGCGGGCCGCGCGGCGGTCCTCGGCCGAGTCGCTCGCCGGCCGGGTGTTGACCGTGTTCAGCGTGATGGACACCTGCCGACCGGCGGGCAGCGTCGAGCGCAGCGCCGGCACCGCCAGTCCGTGCGCCAACAGCAGGTGGTGGGCGACCTCGTAGGCGGTGGCGGCGTCCTGCACGCCCGGCGCGTGCGCCCCGCTCGCGTGCCCGAGGAACGCCGAGCACCACGGTTCGTTGAGGGTGGTGAACACCTCGACCCGGTCGCCGAGCGCGCCGGCCACGAGGGCGGCGTAGTCGGCGAACCGCGCGCTCGTGTCGCGCGCGGTCCAGCCGCCGACGTCCTGCAACGCCTGCGGCAGGTCCCAGTGGTAGAGCGTCACCACCGGCCGGATGCCGCGGGCGAGCACGCCGTCGACGAGCCGTGAGTAGAAGTCGAGCCCGGCAGGGTTGACGGCGCCGGCGCCCGACGGCAGCACCCGCGACCACGCGATGGAGAACCGGTAGTCGTGCAGGCCGATGCGCGCAGCGAGGTCGAGGTCCTGGTCGACGCGGTGGTAGTGGTCGCACGCGACTGCGCCGGTGTCGCCGCCGAGCACGGCACCCGGGGTCTCGCTGAACGTGTCCCAGATCGAGCGGCCCCGGCCGTCCTCGGACACCGCACCCTCGATCTGGTACGCCGCCGTCGCGGCACCGAGCCGGAACCCGTCGGGCAGCCGCCTCACCCCTTCACGCTGCCGGCGAGCAGGCCACGGACGAAGAATCGCTGCAGGCCGAGGAAGACGGCGAGCGGGATGACGATGGCGAGGAAGCCCGCGGGCGCCAGCAGCTCCTGGTGCGACCCGAAGTTGCCGGCGAGGTTCTGGATGCGCGCGGTGACCGGCTGCGAGGACGCGTCCGACCCGCCGAACGTCTTGGCGACGAGCAGGTCGTTCCACACCCACAGGAACTGGAAGATTCCGAACGACGCCACGGCCGGCATCGACAGCGGCAGCACGACGGAGCGGAAGATGCGCAGGTGGCTCGCGCCGTCCACCCGTGCCGCCTCGATCAGCTCACCGGGCAGCTGCGCGATGAAGTTGTGCAGCAGGAACACGGCGAGCGGCATCGAGAACATCGTGTGGGTCAGCCAGATCTCGGCGAGCGTGCCCTTCAGCCCGAAGCTCGGCAGCAGGGTGACGCCGCCGATCTGGACACCCGAGTTGAAGTACTTCTGCAGCGGCACGAGGGCCATCTGCAGCGGCACCACCTGCAGCGCGAAGATCGTGAAGAAGATGAAGTTGCTGCCGCGGAAGCGCATCCACGCCAGCGCGTACGCGGCCATGGCGGCCAGGAAGATCGGGATGATCGTCGCCGGGATGGTGATGGCCAGCGAGTTGACCAGCGGCAGCGTGAGGCCGCCGTCGCCGGAGAGCACCGCGTCGTAGTTGGACAGCGTGGACGAGCCGAGGTCGGTGAACCACGTCCACCACCCGGTGCTGCCCACCGCCTCCTTGTCGCGGAAGGAGTTGATGAAGAAGCCGACGAGCGGGATGGCCCACACGATCGTCAGGACCGTGATGACGAGCGAGGCGAGCGGGTGGCTGAAGGCCTTGCGCACCGCGCGGGTCGCCTCGGGCCCGGCGAGCTTCTCGTGCCGGTCGCTCGTCGGCGACTCGGGGCCGGCCACCTCGGTAGGCAGGATCGGCGGATTGGACGTGGTCATCGACGAGCCCTCTCCCGGCGCATCTGCACCACGTTGTAGGCGACGAGCGGGACGACGCAGAGGAACAGGATGACGGCGAGCGACGAGCCGCGGCCGGTCTGGTTGGTGACGAACAGGTCGGTGTACATCTTGTTGGCCAGGACGTCGGTGTCGTTGTTGCCGCCGCTGACCGTGAAGACGATGTCGAAGATCTTCAGCGCGGCGATGGTCACCGTCGTGGCCACCACGACCAGCGTGTTGCGGATCATCGGGATCTGCACGGTGCGGAACAGCGTCGCGCCGTGCGCGCCGTCGAGCCGGGCGGCCTCGATGATCTCGTCGGGGATGGCCTTGAGCGCCGCGCCGAGCACGACCATGGCGAAGCCGACCTCGATCCAGATGAGGATCAGCATCAGCAGGTAGGTGTTGATGGTGGTGTCGAGCAGCCAGTTCGGCGGGTGCTTCCAGCCGACGGCGATCGCGAGCTTGCTCAGCAGCCCGGTCTGCGTGCCCGGCGAGCCGTCCTGCTCGTAGACGGGCGCGTCGTACACGAGCGCCCAGATGAGCGACGCGCCGACGAACGAGATCGCCGTCGGCAGGAAGATCACGGTCTTGGCGAAGCCGGGCCGCTTCATGCGGTCCATCAGCAGGGCCAGCAGCAACCCGATCGCGACCGTGACGATGGGGACGATCACCACCCACAGCACCGTGCGCAGCAGCGTGTGCAGCGTCTCGGAGTCGGTGAAGTCGAAGGTGTAGTTGTCGAGCCCGATGAACTGGGTCTTGTACTCGACCAGCTTGCCGTCGACGAGCTTGAACTTCTGCCCCGCGGCCTGCTCGTTGGTGAAGCTGGTGGCGATCGTCTTGATCGCCGGGACGACGAGACCGGCGAGCGACAGCAGGACCGCCGGCGCGACGAGGATGACGAGTGCGAGCGGCCGTTCGAGCCGACCGGTGACCCTGCCTGCGACGGCGAAGATCGCCAGCAGGATGGCCACGAAGATCGTGACGGTGGCGATGACGCCGAAGAGCTTGCCACCGGCCTGCGAGGCCGTGCTGGCGAGGATGACCGTGGATGCGTGCACGATGCCGCGTACTCCGTTTCTCCGACGGACGAACGGTGCGGAGGGGACGGGTGCGGCCGCGGGTCTTCGCCCGCGGCCGCCCCCCGTGTGGATCCCTGCTCGACGAGGCCTACTTGGGCCAGGAGTCGTCGATCTGCTTGGCCACGGCCGTCACCGAGGTGCCCTGGGAGAACCACTGCACCATGGCCTTCCACAGCGACCCCGAGCCCACGGCGGCCGGCATGGCGTCCGAGGCGTCGAAGCGGAACGTGGCGTTCGGGTCGGCGAGGTACTTCGCCGACAGCTTGTCGACCGGGTCGGAGTACAGGCTCTGGTCGACCTTCTCGTTGGCCGAGACCCAGCCCGGGGCGACCTTGATGCGGCTGCTCGCCCACTCCGGGCTCGACACGTAGTTCTGCACGGCCTGCACGGCCGGGTCGTCCGAGAACGCCGCGACGAACTCGCCGCCGCCCTCGACCGGCGTCTTGACCGACGGGTTGACCGCGGGCAGGTAGAACGCGAAGGCGTCGCCCGACGGGGTCACCGTGGTGCCCTTGGGCCACTGCGCCTCGTAGAAGGACGCCTGCTGCAGCATCGCGCACTTCTGCTTCAGGATCGGCAGGCCCGCGTTCTGGAACGTGGTGGTCGCGATCGACTGCACGCCGCCGTAGCCGCCGTTGACCCACGCCGAGTTGTGCATGTACTTCGCGACGGTGTTGAGGGCGGCGACGATCTTCGGGTCGCTGAACTTGATCTTGTGGCTGATCCACTGGTCGTAGACGTCACCGCCGTAGGAGCCGAGCACGGCCTCCTCGAGCCAGTCGGTGGCCGGCCAGCCGCTCGCGGTGCCCGAGTTGATGCCGCCGCACCACGGCTTGGCGCCGTTGTTGTCCTTGGCGATCTTCTCCGACAGCGACATGAGGTCGTTCCACGTGGTGGGCACCGTGTACTTGTGCGCGGCGAAGTACTTCGGCGAGTACCAGACCAGCGACTTCATGTTCGAGCTCATCGGCGCGGCGTAGAACTTGCCGCCGACACTGCCGTAGGTCTTCCACGCGGCGTTCCAGTTCGCCACGTTCTTCACCGTCTGCGCCGGCGGTTCCTTGACCTTGCCGGTGAGCACCATCTGGGTCAGCAGGCCGGGCTGCGGGATGATCGCGAGGTTCGGCGCGTTGCCGCCGTTCACCTTCACCGGCAGGTCGGACTCGAAGGTGTTCGAGCCGGTGTACTTGATGGTGATGCCCGTGCACTTCTCGAACGTGGCCCAGGACTTGTCCAGCGAGTTCGACTCGGGACTGAGGATCGACCCGAACATGGTCACGGTCTTGCCCTTGTGACCCGCGTAGGCCTGGTACGGCGCGCAGGCGCCCGTGAGCTTCGTCTGCTTCGCGTCGGCGTCCCCCTTGCTGTCGCTGCTGCTCGAACATCCCGCAGCCAACGCCACGACCCCGGTCAACGCGACGACCGAGCCCGCTGTTCTCCCTAGACGACGTCCCATCCCGACCTCCGGCTCACGTGATGTAACCGGTTACATCACTGCTGGCGAGACAGTGGCACAGCTCACGACCGGGTCGGAAGGGCCGAAAGATGTCCGTTACTCGTTCGCAACGTTTCCGTCGGTGGACGCGCGTACACGCAGCGTCGTCGGCACCACGATGCTGCTGGGGCGGTCGCCCTGCAGCTGCCGCATCAGCAGCTCCATCGCCAGCTTCCCGAGCCGGCGCACCGGCTGCTCGACCGTCGTCAGGTCGAAGACGTCGGCGAGGTCGTGACCGTCGAAGCCGACCACCGCGATGTCGCCCGCGTCCCGGGCGCCGCTCGCGCGGACCCCGGCGCGCCGCATCACGTGCAGGGCGCCGTAGGCCATCTCGTCGGACATCGAGAAGACCGCGGTGACCCTCGGCTCGACGTCGAGCAGCCCCGCCATGGCCCGCGCGCCGCCCGAGACGGTGAAGCCGCCGACGCGGCGATGCGTGCGCGGATGGGGCAGCCGCCGCGCACGCAGCACGTCCAGGTAGCCGGCCAGCCGGTCGTTCTCCGGGAGGAACGGCGTGGGCAGCGGCCGTCCGGAGATGAGCCCGATACGCCGGTGGCCGAGATCGGCGAGGTGGCTCACGGCCACGGCCGCCGCGGCGCGGTCGTCGATCGCGACGCTGGTGATGCCCGCGACCTCCGCCCCCACCAGCACGAGGGGGATGCCGCTCGCGGCCAGGTGGGCCAGCTCGCGGCTGCCGGGGCCGAGGCCGATCACGATGGCGCCGTCGACGCGTCGACGCAGGCGGACGTGCGCCTCGGTCACCGGGACGGTGCCCGCGGGCTCCTCCGTGGTGTGGATCAGCAGGTCGAGGTCGTGCGGCGCGAGCGCCGCCTCGATGCCCGCGAACAGCTCGGTGAAGTACCACCGCCCGACGAAGGGCGTGACGATCCCGATCGTGCCCGACCGGCCGGTGGCGAGCCGCGACGCCGACGGCGAGACCGAGTAGTCCAGTCGGCGCGCCACCGCCAGCACGTGCTCGCGCGTCCGCGTGTCGACGTTGTCCATGCCGCGCAGGGCGCGCGAGACGGTCGCCGTCGACACGCCGGCGGCGCGGGCGATGTCGCGGATGGTCAGCTTGGTCATCGGCCGTCGCCTCGCGTGGCGCCTGTGTCCGGGGCATTCGGCACGGATGATCGTCTATCACGAAAAGCGTGCCTCCGGCGAGCGCCGAACCGATGACGGGTAGGTCCAAGGTCCCGGTCCGGGGGTGACCGACGGCGCTGTCGAATCGGGACCGACCGACCAATCCTGGACACGTGGACACCGACCGCATCGAGCAGCTCGACCCGGCCACGTGCTGGGCGCTGCTGCGGACGACCACGGTGGGTCGGCTCGCCGTCGCGACCGACCGGGGCGCCGACATCTTCCCCGTCAACTACGTGGTCGACGACGGGACCGTCGTCTTCCGCACCGCCGCCGGCAGCAAGCTCGTGGCCGCGCTCGGCACCGAGACGGTCGCCGTCGAGGCCGACGGCGTCGACGGGGCACGGCAGGGCGCGAGCGCCATGGTCTGGAGCGTCGTGCTCCGCGGCCGCGCGACCGAGATCGGTGGTCTGCAGGCCACGCTCGACACGTTCGAGCTCCCGCTCTTCCCCTGGCACGACTCACCGAAGAACTGCTTCGTACGCATCACCCCCGGCGACGTCACCGGTCGCCGGTTCCGTGCGGCCGAGCCCGCGCACTGGACGCACTTCCTGTCCGGTGCCCCGCACTCGTCACCGGAGTGATCGCCGTCCACGCGACGTCCTGACCGCGGGCCGCATGCAGCGCTCGTGACGCCGCTTCCACACCGCCTTCCTCGCCGGGACGCCGATCGCCCGCAGCCGGGCGGCTGCGGGCGATCGGTGCGTCGTGCGGTGCGGGCCTACGCCTCGGCCGGCGGTGCGGTGGCGCGGTGGCCGGCGAAGACGGTGTCGGACTCCTTCACCCGGCCCGCGTGCCAGAGACCGAGCGCGGAGAGCACCAGCATGATCGCGGCACCGACGAACGCGGCGATGGCGGCGATCCCGGCGATGCTGCCCATCTTGCCGAACGCGTAGGCGTTGAGCAGCAGGCCGCGCAGCGTCTCGCCCTTGAACATGGTCTCGACCTGGCCGGCGAGCTTGGTGTCGGTCGGGTCCTTCTGCGCCGCACTCGACAGCTGCGCGTAGGTCTTGCCCCCGGCGATCTCGTTCAGGTGCACCCGGATGAAGTGGTCGGCGTAGGTCTCGGCCTGCTCACCGGTGGTCAGCTGCTGGCCGGCGTACTGCCGCATCGGGGCGAACTCGTCGCCCTTTGTCGCATCGCTGCCCTTGGGCGGGAAGTAGATCTGCTGGGCGGCCAGCTGGTCGTGCACCTGGTCGCCCACGAAGTTGTGAGCCCAGGTGAGCAGGCCGCCGGCGACGATCAGGATGGCGGTCAGCAGGAGACCGATGACACTGATCAGTCGGTCGAAACTCTTGCGGCGCATCGCGGGAGACTCCTCGGTCTTGAGGGGACGGCCCCCGCTGCTGGAGGCCGTCCTGTGTCTCGAATCCTCGGCCCCACAAGGTTTTTCGACCCGTGTCGAAGGTCCCAGCCGCTCCCGTGAGAAACGACCCGAGTGTCCTGGGCCGGTGTCGGCAGCAGGTCACGCCCGCATGTCGGACGTGCGCAGGTAGCGGCCGTGCCAGCCCAGCGCCTCGTCGAGCAGGTGGGGGGTGTGCCGCGCCGGCGCGTGCCGGGCCGCCCGGTCGACGTAGTCCTGCAACGCGTCGCGGTAGTCGGGGTGCGCGCAGCGTTCGATGACCCTTGCCGCGCGGCGCCGTGGCGCCAGCCCGCGCAGGTCCGCGAGCCCCTGCTCGGTGACGATGACGTGGACGTCGTGCTCGGTGTGGTCGACGTGGCTGACCATCGGCACGATCGTCGAGATCGCCCCACGCTTCGCGGTCGACGGGCTGAGGAACATCGACAGGTAGGAGTTGCGGGCGAAGTCGCCGGAGCCGCCGATGCCGTTCTGGATCGCCGATCCCATCACGTGCGTCGAGTTGACGTTGCCGTAGATGTCGGCCTCGATCATGCCGTTCATCGCCAGGCAGCCCAGTCGCCTGATCACCTCGGGATGGTTGCTGATCTCCTGCGAGCGCAGCACGATCCTGCGCCGGTACTCGCCGAGGTTGTCGAGGAAGTCGGCGAGCCCGGCGTCGCTGAGCGAGAGCGCGGTGGCCGAGGCGGTGGAGATCGTCCCGGAACGCAGCAGCGCCAGCATGCTGTCCTGGATGACTTCGGTGTAGGCCGTCAGCGGGCCGAACCCGGCGGCGTCGAGGTTGGCGAGCACGGCATTGGCGACGTTGCCGACACCCGACTGGATCGGCAGCAGCGTGCGCGGCAACCGTCCCCGCTCGACCTCGTGGGTGAGGAAGTCGATCAGGTGCTCGGCGATGCGGGTGGACGTCTCGTCGACCGGGGCGAAGGTGGTCGTGCGGTCGGGCTCGTGGGTCGCGACGACGGCGACGACCTTCTCGGGCGGGCAGTGGTAGTGCGGCACGCCGATGCGATCGCCTGCCTGCAGGATCTGCACCGGCCGCCGGTTCGGCGGCAGCGCCGTCCCGTAGTAGATGTCGTGCATGCCGTCGAGCTCCGGCGGTTGCCAGGAGTTGACCTCGAGGATCACGCGGTCGGCCAGGTCGAGCCAGGTCTTGTTGTTGCCGACCGACGAGGACGGGATCAGGTCGCCGTCGGCGGTGATCCCGGCGACCTCGACCAGGGCGACGTCGACCGGGCCGAAGAAGCCCTCCCACACCGCCTGCGCGACGTGGGACAGATGCAGGTCGACGTAGTCCATCTGCCCGGCGTTGATCTTCGCGCGGGTGATCGGGTCGGACTGGTAGGGCATGCGCAGGTCGACGCCGTCGACGGCGGCGAGTGCGCCGTCCAGTTCGGGAGCGGTGGACGCGCCGGTCCACAGCCCGACGGTGAACGGGTCGCCGGCCTCGCGGGCGACGGCGATGCGCCGTGCCAGCGCGGCCGGGACCTCCTTGGGATGCCCGGCACCGGTGAAGCCGCTCATGCCGATGTGCGCGCCGTGCGGGATCAGCCGGGCGGCGTCGTCCGCGCTCATCAGCTTGGCGGCGAGGCCGGGGTGGTCGATGCGGGGCGCGGGCACACCCGCCGCGCCGGCGGCGGTGGCGGTCACGCCGGAACGACGTGCACGCGCACGACTCCGGGCACCGAGTGGGCCAGCGCGTACACGGCTCCTTCCTCGCGTTGGTCGACGAACGTCCCCGCGACCGTGACGATGCCGTCGTCCGCCTGCACACGCCACCCCGTGGTGCGGGTGCCCTCGGCGAAGCGGTCGAGCAGGTCGACGACGGCGGCGGCGATCGCGCGGTCGTCGCGTTGGGCGAGGCGCAGCAGGTCACGGCGGCTGACGATGCCGACGAGATCCGCCCCGTCGACGATCGGCACCGCGCGGACGTGGTTGTCCAGCAGCACCTGCGCGACGTCGGCGGCGTCCGCGGTCGTCGGCAGGCACAGCACCGGTTCGTTCATCACGTCCTCGACCGTCCGTCCCGGGTCGGGGCCGTCGGGCCGGGGTCGCATCGTCGCGGCCGGGTCGTGGGGCAGCCGGTTGCGCAGCAGGTCCGGCTCGGACACGATCCCGACCACCTCGCCGTCCTCGACCACCGGCAACGAGGCGATGGCGTGCCGCGTCAGCAGGGCGATCGCCTGGTTTACCGGGGTCTGCGGGGTGACGGTGACGACCTCGCGGGTCATGATGTCGCCGGCTCTCATCCTCGGTCTCCCGTTCCGCTGCTGGCGGGCAGCCGTCCCCGCAGTCACGGTCCACCCTGCCCGCGGCCGCCACCCGGCCGCCCGGGTCCAATCTCACGAGCCGGCCGGGTCGAACGTCCTGGCCGGTGTCGGGAGCCGAAGCACCTCGCGTCAGTAGGCTCGACGGCAGCGGACCGGGGTCCGGTCGGCCGACCGGATCGGGAACGGGAGGAGCGCTCGGGTGACCGACCGCGAGTTCAGCAGCATCCACGACCAGGGCATGGCCCGGGTCGCGGCGGCGACGCCGCTCGTGGCGACCGCCGACCCCGGGCGCAACGCCGAGGCGACGGTCGAGCTCGCACGGCGCGCCGATGCCGAGGGTGTCGACCTCGTCGTCTTCCCCGAGCTCGGGTTGTCGTCGTACGCCATCGACGACCTGCTGCTGCAGGACGCGCTGCTCGACGCCGTCGAGGACGCCGTCGCGACCGTGCGCGAGGCGAGCCGCGAGCTCGGTCCGGTGCTGCTGGTCGGCGCGCCGCTGCGCCGCAACGGTCGGCTGTACAACACCGCGGTCGTGCTAGCCCGCGGCGAGATCCTGGGCGTGGTGCCGAAGACGTTCCTGCCCAACTACCGCGAGTACTACGAGAAGCGGTGGTTCGCCTCCGGCGCGGGGACGGCCGGGCAGCACCTCACGATCGGCGGCACGACGGTGCCGTTCGGCAACGACCTCGTCTTCGCCGCCGCCGACCTCGCCGACTTCACGATCGGTGTCGAGATCTGCGAGGACTACTGGTCGACCGTCCCCCCGTCGTCCTACGCGGCGCTGGCCGGCGCGACGGTGCTGGCCAACCTCTCGGCGTCCAACATCACCGTGGGCAAGTCGGCCGACCGCGCGGTGCTCTCGGGCGCGCAGTCGACCCGTGCGGTCGCCGCGTACGTCTACTCCGCCGCCGGGCCGGGCGAGAGCAGCACCGACCTGTCCTGGGACGGCCAGGGCTCGATCCACGAGCTGGGGGCGTTGCTGGCCGAGTCCGAGCGCTTCGCCGACGAGGCGCAGCTGCTCGTGGCCGACGTCGACCTCGCCCGCATCCGCCTCGAGCGCATGCGCATGCCGACCTTCCACGACTCCGCCGTCGCCGCCGGCGCGCCCGAGCAGCGCTACCGCACCGTCGCCTTCGCGCACCGGCCGCACCACCGCGACGTGGGGCTGCGACGCCCGCTGCGCCGATTCCCGTTCGTCCCCGACGAGCGGTCGCATCTCGACCAGGACTGCTACGAGGCGTTCAACATCCAGGTCGCCGCGCTGGCCCGCCGCTTCCGCTCCGCGGGTGACCGCATGGTCATCGGCGTCTCCGGCGGGTTGGACTCCACGCACGCGCTGATCGTCGCGGCCAAGGCGTGCGACCGGCTCGGCGTGCCGCGTTCGGCGATCCTCGGCTACACGCTGCCGGGGTTCGCCACGGGCGAGGCGACCAAGGCGAACGCGTGGGCGCTCATGAAGGCCCTCGGCGTCGAGGCGGCCGAGATCGACATCCGGCCCGCCGCGGAGCAGCTGCTCGCCGACCTGGACCACCCGTACAGCCGGGGCGAGCCGGTCTACGACGTCACGTTCGAGAACGTGCAGGCAGGGCTGCGCACCGACTACCTGTTCCGGCTCGCCAATCAGCGCAACGGCTTCGTGGTGGGGACCGGTGACCTCAGCGAGTTGGCGCTGGGTTGGTGCACGTACGGCGTCGGCGACCAGATGAGCCACTACGCGGTCAACGCCGGCGTGCCGAAGACGCTGATCCAGTACTTGATCCGGTGGACGGTCGGCACGGGGCAGTTCGACGAGCGCACCGGCGAGCTGCTGACCGCCATCCTCGACACCGAGATCTCGCCCGAGCTGGTGCCGGCCGACGAGGAGACGGGGGCGATGCAGAGCACCGAGGACCGTATCGGCCCGTACGAGCTGCACGACTTCTTCCTCTTCCACGTGCTGCGTTACGGCCTGCCGCCGTCGAAGATCGCGTTCCTCGCCTGGCACGCCTGGCGCGATGCCGACGACGGCAGCTGGCCCGCCGGCTTCCCGGACGACGCCAGGCACGCGTACGACCTGCCCACGATCACGCGCTGGCTGCGCGAGTTCCTGCAGCGCTACTTCGCCTTCTCGCAGTTCAAGCGCTCGGCGCTGCCGAACGGTCCGAAGGTCAGCGCCGGCGGTGCGCTGTCGCCGCGGGGCGACTGGCGGGCACCGTCCGACGCGTCCGCGGCCGCGTGGCTCGCCGAGCTGGAGCGCAACGGACCCGCCGGCCGGGTCGCCGACGACGTCAGGTGACGCCGCCGTCCGGGGCGAGCATGCCGTGGGTGTCGGCTCGGGCCTGGTCGACGTCGGTGACGTTCGCCGGGTCGATCGACTCGCCGTACTGCCAGAGCACGGTGCGTGCCTTCGGTGCGCAAGGTGGCGACCGGGGCGCGAACCGTGGCGCGTTGCGGGGGCCGGTGGTCCCCTGCGGTGCTCCCAGTCGCGGCTCGGGCTGGTTCATGTCGAGCACGACCTCGCGTGCGAAGCGACGATCGGCGTCGACCGCCGCGCAGTAGGCGACGGGGAACTCGTAGTAGGGCTTGTAGGCGTTGCCGTAGAAGCCGGTCCGCACGTGTGTCTCCCGCAGCGTGCGATGCCAGGCGAGCAGGTACTCGGCGGTCGGCTCCCCCCGGCACGACGACACCTCCTCGATGTCCTTGAACAGGACCACGCCCGTCGGCAAGTCGAGCGCTTTTGCGCGATGCAGCGCTTTCTCGGCGTCGCTGCGCGCCTGGGCGGTGGTCCGGTCGTTGCCGCAGACGTCGCCACCGGCGCAGCCGGAGCAGTTCCGGTCCGCGACGATCAGGTAGACGGAGACGTGACGCGACCGTGCAAAGGCGAGTTCCGCGGCGGTGACGCCGTAGTCGCCGAGCAGGTAGCGGCCCCAGAACTGCGGCCGGGCGCCGCGGTACCACGACGCGACGTTGCGCAACGTGGCTCGCGAGATCGGCTCGGTGGAGTCCACGCCCCACCACATGCCCTGCGGGGTAACGACGGCCTTGCGGCGGCTGCCGGCAGTACTCGGCTCGCCGGCGCTCGTCGTGCGGGGGTCGACCGACGCGGTGGTGATCCCCGGCACGGCCGAGGCGAGCGACCCGGCCGGAGCGGGGTGTGTCGTCCGCTGGTCCGCGGCCATGGACTCATCGCCGCTGGTGCTCCGATGCACGGCCGCCGTCACGGCGAGCACCACCGCGACCACCGTGGCCGCCACGGCACCGCACCACACCGCGGTGCGGGGTCGACGTGCCACCCGGTGCCGACCGGTCATGCCACCTCCGGCGCGCGGTGAACCGACAACGCCGTCGGTTCGACGGGCTCACCCTAACGGGCGTCATGGCGGGGACGACGGATTTGTCCGCTCCCGCGTCCATGGCCGACAGCTCCGCCAACCCCGCACCGCGATCGGCACGGGCGTACCGGTCACCCCGCGGCGGCGCCGGACTCCGCGAGCAGGGTGAGGGCGACGTCGACGATCAGGTCCTCCTGGCCGCCGACGAGCTTGCGACGGCCGCACTCCATGAGGATGTCGCGCACGTCGAGGCCGTAGCGCCGCGCGGCGGCCTCGGCGTGACGCAGGAACGAGGAGTAGACGCCGGCGTACCCGAGCGTCGACGTCTCGCGGTCGACGCGCACGGCCCGGTCCTGCAGCGGCCGGACGAGGTCGTCCGCCGCGTCCTGCAGGGCGAAGAGGTCGCAGCCGTGCTCGAAGCCGACGAGGTCGGCGACGGCGACGAACGCCTCGATCGGGCAGTTGCCCGCGCCGGCGCCCTGGCCGGCGAGCGACGCGTCGACGCGCCGCACGCCGTTCTCGACCGCGACGACCGAGTTCGCCACCGACAGCGACAGGTTCTCGTGCGCGTGGATGCCGATCTCCGTCCCGTCGTCGAGCACGTCGCGGTAGGCGCGCACCCGCTCCGCAACGCCGGACATCGTGAGCCGGCCGCCGGAGTCGGTGACGTACACGCAGTGCGCGCCGTAGGACTCCATGAGCTTCGCCTGCGCCGCGAGCTCCGCGGCCGGCGCCATGTGCGACAGCATGAGGAATCCGGAGACGTCCATGCCGAGCTCGCACGCGGCGGCGATGTGCTGCGCGGCGATGTCGGCCTCGGTGCAGTGGGTCGCGATGCGCACGGAGCGGACGCCGAGCTCCCAGGCGACGTCGAGGTCGTGGCTGGTGCCGACGCCGGGCAGCAGCAGCGTGGTCAGCCGCGCCGACGTCGTCACCGACGCCGCCGCCTCGAGCCACTGCCGGTCGCTGTGCGAGCCGGGGCCGAAGTTCAGCGAGCTGCCGGCCAGGCCGTCGCCGTGGGCGACCTCGATGGCGTCCACGCCGGCGGCGTCGAGCGCGGCCGCGATCCGCCGTACGTCGGCGACGTCCATACGGTGCCGTACGGCATGCATGCCGTCGCGCAGCGTGACGTCCTGGACGAAGACCCGCGTGCCGGTCACGAGTGCACCGCCTGTCCACGCCGGGCGGCCATCTCGTCGGCCACGCGCAGCGCCGCGGAGGTCATGATGTCGAGGTTGCCCGCGTAGGCCGGCAGGTAGTGCGCCGCACCCTCGACCTCCAGGAACACCGACACCTGGTGCGTCGGCCGTCCCCCGTCCGGAGGGGTAAGGGTGTCGAGGGGCGTGTCGGCGGCGACCTCGGTGACCTGGACGGCCTGCTTCAGCCGGTACCCCGGCACGTATTGGGCGACGTCGGCGACCATTCGCTCCACCGACGCGACGACCTCCTCGCGGGTCGACGGCTCCGGCGCGTCGACGAGGCACAGCACGGTGTCGCGCATGATGAGCGGCGGCTCGGCCGGGTTGAGGATGATGATGGCCTTGCCACGACGCGCGCCACCGACCTCGACGATCGCCGCCGACGTCGTCTCGGTGAACTCGTCGATGTTGGCGCGGGTGCCCGGCCCCGCCGACCGGCTCGCGATCGACGCCACGATCTCGGCGTAGGCCACGGGGGCCACCCGCGACACCGCGGCGACCACCGGGATCGTCGCCTGGCCGCCGCAGGTCACCATGTTGACGTTCGGCGCGGCGAGGTGGTCGGCGAGATTGACGGCCGGCACCACGTAGGGCCCGACCGCGGCCGGGGTTAGGTCGACGACGCGGACGTCGTGCGGCGCGAGCGCGGCGACGTTCGCCAGGTGCGCCTTGGCCGAGGTCGCGTCGAAGACGATGCCGATGTCGGCGAAGCCGGGCATGGCCAGCAGCCCCTCGACGCCGTCGGAGGTCACCTCGAAGCCCAGCCGCCGCGCGCGGGCGAGGCCCTCGGATTCCGGGTCGATGCCGACCATGGCCGCCATCTCCAGGTGCTCGGCCGTCCGGACGACCTTGATCATCAGGTCGGTGCCGATGTTGCCGGAGCCGATGATGGCGACCTTGGTGCGGGTGTCGTCCGGGCCGGTGGTGGGAGCGTCGGTCATGGCCGTCCTCCGTCGTGGGTCGCCGCGGGGCGCGGGACGGCGCCGGGCGCACGTCCCGCGCACCGCGCGGGCGGGTGGGGTCGGGTCAGCTGGTGATGCGATAGACCGCGGTGCGGACGAACTCGCGGTCGTGCGGCTCGGTCGAGAGCGCGCCGTGGATGATCAGGCCCTCGAGCAGGGCGTCGACCATGCGCGCCGTGACGGCATCGAAGTGCGCCGCGAAGACGGCGGCGGCGGCGTGCTGCCAGCGCTCCATGATCTCGCGGTAGCGCTGGTCGCGGGCGGCCAGCACGTACAGCTCCAGCGAGAGCACCAGGTCCTCGTGCTGCTCGTCGACGAATTCGTCGATGATCGCTACGACACCCTCGCGCGGATCCTCGGCGTAGCGGGCCATCGTGCGCTGGAACCGCGCGGCGATCCGGTCCGCCACCTGCGAGAACGCGGTCTTGAGCAGGTCGTCGAGCGAGTCGTAGTGATAGGTCAGCGAGCCGAGCGGGATGCCGGACTGCGCCGAGATGGCCCGGTGCGTGGTGCGGCCCACGCCGACCCGGCCGACGACCTGGAGCGCGGCGTCCACGATCCGCTGCGGCCGGTCGGGGTCGGCGTAGCCGGGGCCGCGCGGAGTGGACCGCGGTGCACCCACCGTCCTCACCGTCCCGTCCCCGCTCGACGTCGTCCCGACGCATCGCATTGTTCACCAGCCACCGACCCACCCGTCGAAGATCGCCTCCGGCTCGTCGGCCGGATGCTCCGAGCGGCCGGCGAGGAAGTCGAAGTCGCACCCCTCGTGGGCCTGCAGCACGTGCTCCACGTAGAGCGCCGCGTACCCGCGCGACGGCCGGGCACGGCGGGGCTCGGTCCCGGCGCGGCGGCGCTCCAGCTCGTCGTCGGGCACGTCGAGGTGCAGCCGGCCGGCGTGCGCGTCGAGCTCGATCGCGTCGCCGTCGCGCACCAGTCCCAGCGGGCCGCCGACCGCGGACTCCGGGCTCACGTGCAGCACGCAGGTGCCGTACGCGGTGCCGCTCATGCGCGCGTCCGAGATCCGCACCATGTCCGTGACGCCCAGGCGCAGCAGTCTGGTCGGGATCGGCAGCTGACCCCACTCGGGCATGCCCGGCGCACCGCGCGGCCCGACCGTCCGCAGCACCAGCACCGAGTCCGCGGTCACGGGCAGGTCGGGGTCGTCGAAGCGGCGCAGCAGGTCGGGCATGTCCTCGAACACCACAGCGGGACCGCGGTGGCGCAGCAGCGCCGGCGTGGCGGCGCTGCACTTGACCACCGCACCGTTCGGGGCGAGGTTGCCCCGGACGACCGCGAGCCCCTGCGGGCCCTGGAACGGCGTATCGAGCTCGGCGATCACGCCGGACGCGTCCGGCACCGCCGCCGGCAGGGTGTCGCGCAGGGGCAGGCCGCTGACGGTCGCCGCGTCGCCGTGCAGCAACGGCTCGAGCGACTTCAGCACCCGCGGGATTCCGCCGGCGTGGAAGACCTGCTCGACGAGGTGCTGGCCGGCCGGTCGCACGTCGACGACCAGCGGCGTGCGCGCCGACAGCTCGTGGAAGCGGTCGAGGTCGAGCGGGACGCCGGCGCGCCGGGCGATCGCGAGCAGGTGCACGATCGCGTTCGTCGAGCCGCCGACGCCGAGCATGAGCGTGATGGCGTTGTCGAACGCCTCGGGCGTGAGGATCGCCGACGGCCGCAGCTGCTCCTCGGCGAGCTGCACCGCGCGGCGCCCGACGGCCTCGGCGACCTGCATGCGGCGCGAGTCGGTCGCCGGCACCGCGGCCGCGCCGGGCAGCGTCATGCCGAGGCCCTCGACCACGGCCGCCATCGTCGACGCCGTGCCCATCTCGGGGCAGTGCCCGACGGACGGCCCGGCCGCGGCCTCCAGCCGCTCGTAGTCGGCCGTCGACATGCGCCCGGCGCGGACGTCGTCGATGTAGCGCCACAGGTCGGTGCCGACGCCGAGCTGCCGGCCGTCGAAGACCGCCGGCGACGCGGTGCCGCCGGTGAGCATGATCGCGGGGACGTCCGCGCTCGCCGCGCCCATCAGCTGCGCCGGCGTCGTCTTGTCACAGCCGCCGAGCAGCACGACGGAGTCGAACGGATAGGCGCGAATCGACTCCTCCACATCCATCGCCATGAGGTTGCGGAACAGCATGCTGGTCGGCTTCATCAGCTGCTCGCCGACCGAGATCGTCGGGAACTCCAGCGGCAGCCCGCCCGCGGCCAGCACGCCGCGGCGCACCGCGTCGGCGAGCCCACGGAAGTGCAGGTTGCAGCTGACGAGCTCCGACCACGAGTTGCAGATGCCGACGACCGGCCGTCCCGCGAACGCGGTCGGCGAGAACCCGCTCGCCCGCATGGCCGAACGGTGGACGAAGCCCGGGACGTCCTGCTTGCCGAACCACTTCGTCGACTTCAGCGGTGGCGGCGGCTCCTCGGTCACCGCCGGGCCTTGGCCGCGTACTCGGTGACCTTGCGCAGGGACGGCCGGCGCGCGACGTGGAAACCGACCCAGCGGCCCGCCCGCGTCGACATGACCCGCGCGCTCGCCCGCTCCTGCCAGGGTCGCCGGCTCGCCCCGACCACGCGGGTGCGCGGCGCGACCCGGATCACGCCGGCCATGTCGTCGAGGACGACCTGCGCCGCGTTGTGCCCGTTGGCGCCCATGACCCCGCCGCCCGGATGCGTGCCCGAGCCGCAGAGGTAGTAGCCGTCGACCGGCGTGCGGTAGCCGGCGAGCTCGGCGAGCGGCCGGGCCCCGAAGAGCTGGTCGAGCATCATGCTGCCGTGAAAGATGTTGCCGTCGGTGAGGAACCACTCGGTGGCGAGATCCTCGGGCGTGATGACGTACCGGTCGAGCACGTGGTCGCGCAGGTTGGGCGCGTAGCGGTACAGCTCTTCCAGCACGAGGTCGGCCCAGCGCTCCTTCTCCGCACCCCACGTCGTGCCGGTGAGCTGCGAGGGCAGTTGCTGGATGCCCAACGTCATCGTGTGCTGCCCCGCCGGAGCGAGCGAGTCGTCGTGCACGGACTGGATGACCGCCTCGATGACGAATCGCTCCGGGAAGACACCGCGGCGCTGCGCCTCGGCGGCCTCCTCGAACGCCTCGACCGACGCGCCGAGCAGCTGGTGCCCCTCGTGCTGCGGGCCGGCCGACGCGTCGGCGAACGGCAGGTACTGCGGCAGCTCGTCGATCAGCAGGTGGATGCGGGCCATGGAGCCGCGGGTGTCGATGGCGCGCACCCGCCGCTCGGTCTCGCGCGACAGCACGCCGGGGGCGAGCAGCGTCAGCAACGACCGCTTGGGATCGGCGTTGGACAGCACGTACGGCGCGCGGACGATCGCGCCGTCGGCCAGCCGGACGCCGACCGCGCGGCCGCGTTCGACCACGACCTGGTCGACCGGCGACGACACGCGGATCTCCGCGCCGTGCGCCCGCGCCGACGCGGCGAGCGCTTGCGTGATCGCGCCCATGCCGCCGCGGGCGAAGCCGAACTGGCCGAAGGCGCCCTTGAACTCGCCCCACGAGTGATGGCCCCAGGTGTAGGCCGTGCCAGGGGTCGACGGGCCGCCGTGGATGGAGACCATGCCGAAGAACGTCAGCAGCGCCTTGAGCCGGTCGTCGGTGAAGTAGCGGTCGAGCAGATCGCTCACCGACAGCAGCGTGAACTCGTTGAACAGGCTCTGCTCACCGGCGTCCTCGAACGCCGCGAGCAGCTGCGATCGCTCCGGCGGCGGCCGCAACAGCCACGGCGTCACGATGCCGGCGAACTTCTGCAGCCGCAGGCCGAAGTCGAGGTACGTCCGCGCGTCCTGCTTGTTCAGCTTCTCGATCTCGCGCAGCGTGCGGTCGATCTCCTTCCACAGGAACAGGTGCGAGCCGTCCGGGAAGAGGCTGAAGGACAGCGCGTCGCCCTGGTAGAGGTCGAGGCCGTACCTCTCCAGCTCCAGCTCCGCGATGATCTCCGGACGCAGCAGGCCGGCGATGAACGCGCAGGACGACCACTTGCTGCCCGGGATCAGCTCCTCGGTGACGCACGCGCCGCCGACGACGTCGCGGGCCTCGAGGACGAGCACCTTCTTCCCGGCGCGGGCCAGGTAGTTGGCGCTGACGAGGCCGTTGTGGCCCCCGCCGACGACGACGGCGTCGTACTCCTGCGTGGGGGTGTCCTCGGGCATCAGGCCTCCTCGCCGGTCGTGCGGCGGGTGAAGTACGTGGTGACGGTGGCGATGTCGACGAGCTGCTCGAAGCGGTCGACGACGGGACGCAGCTGCGGTGCCGAGTCGCGGACCTCGACCCAGCGATCCCAGTCGGTCACCGTCATCACCTCGACGACGTCCACGGCGGACCCGTCGCGGTCGTGGTCGACGAGGTAGACGTCGAAGGACTCGACCTCGGCGAGCGCCAGGCAGGTCGGGCGGTCGAGATCGCGCGAGAACGCCGCGAACTCGGCGGCACCGACGCCCTCACGCAGCGAGAACGTGTTGACGGCGGTGGTGCCGGCCATCAGACGCCGGCCGTGTTGATCATGACGTGCTTGATCTCGGTGTACTCCTCCAGCGAGTACGTCGACATGTCCTTGCCGTTGCCCGACTGCTTGAAGCCGCCGTGCGGCATCTCGGGGGTCACGGGCAGGTGATCGTTGACCCAGACGGTGCCGAACTGCAGCCGCGCCGACACCGACAGCGCGCGGCCGACGTCGCTGGTGAACACCGACGAGGCGAGGCCGTACTCGGTGTCGTTGGCCCAGCCGACCACGTCGTCGGATCCCGCGAATCGGGTGACGGACACGACCGGGCCGAAGATCTCGTCGGTGACGACCTCGTCGCCCTGCCGCGCCCCGACCACGAGCGTGGGGGCGGTGTAGAAGCCGGTGCCGGGGTTGTCGCCCTGGATCAGCTCGGTGTGGCCGGTGGCGGCCGCGCGCTCGACGAAGCCCTCGACGCGGTCGCGGTGCCGCGCCGTGATGACCGGGCCCATCGCGGTGTCCTCGTCGGCGAGGTCGCCGAGCGACAGCTTCTGGACGGCCTGCTGCAGCCGTCCCACCAGGTCGTCGTGCACGCGGTCGTGGACGTAGAGCCGCGCGGCCGCCATGCAGTCCTGGCCGGAGTTGCAGAACGCACCCTCCATGATCTTCGCGACGGCGAGGTCGAGGTCGGCGTCGTCGTAGACCAGCACCGGCGCCTTGCCACCGAGCTCGAGATGCAGCCGCTTGAGGTTGGTGTCGGCCGCCGCGTGCAGGAGCGCGCGGCCCGTCGCCACCGACCCGGTCAGGCTCGACATGCGTACCAGCGGGTGCGACACCAGGCGGGCACCGACGTCCTCGCCGTGGCCGGTGACGACGTTCAGCACGCCGGGCGGCAACAGGTCACTGGCGAGCTCGGCCACGCGCAGGGCCGTGTGCGGCGTGTGCTCGGACGGCTTGAGCACGAGGGTGTTGCCGGTGAGGATCGCGGGCGCGATCTTCCAGGTGGCCATGAGCAGCGGGTAGTTCCACGGCGCGACCGACCCGACGACACCGAGCGGGTCACGCCGGATGATGCTGGTGCGGCCCTCGACGTACTCGCCCGCGGCGCGACCGTCGAGGCTGCGCACCGCACCGGCGAAGAAGCGGAGATGGTCGGGGATCATCTCCATCTCCTCGCGGGCCAGCCCGATCGGCTTGCCGACGTTGCGCGACTCCAGCTGCGCGAGGTTCTCGGCGTCCTCCTCGACGCGGTCGGCCAGCTTGAGCACCGCACGCGACCGCTCGGCCGGCGTCGTGCGCGACCAGCCGTCGAACGCCCGGTGGGCCGCCGCCACGGCGCGATCGACGTCGTCGGCACCGCCGCGGGCGATCTCGGCGTACGCCTCGCCGGTGGCCGGTGCGCGCACCGGCTCGACCCGGCCGTCCGCGGCGGGGACCCAGGCCCCGTCGACGTACATCGTGGTGGGACTGCCCGTCATGATCACGCCTTTCATTCAGTGATACTGAGTTTCACTTGATGCGAGGGTAGGAACGCGCCGCGCACCGTCACCGGGTAGCGCGTACAAATGTACGCACGGTGGTGCGCCGACGCCGGGCCGTGACGGGACACGCCGCCACGGCGATGGGCGCGGTCAGCCGGCGGACGTGGCGGCGCGCTGCGGCGACACCGCGATGCCGGGGCTGTGCGCGGCGACGAGCTCGTTGAGGATCGCGCAGTGACGCACCTTGTGGCGGACCAGCCGCTCGTGGAACTCGGGCTCGATCCAGCTGTTGTACATGACGCCCTCGGACTCGCCGGGCTCCACCTTGAAATACACCGGGCCGGCGATGCGCGCGATCTCGCCGGCGTCGTAGAGCCGGTTCATGCCGCCGAAGGACTCGAAGGTGATGGCCCAGACGTCCAGCGGCAGGGTCACGTTGCGGCGGATGCCGGCGAGCATGGGTAGGCCGAGGTCGCCGACCGGGTTCAGGCTGTCCGCGCCGAGATCCTGGACGATGCGGATCGCCGCCGGGTTGGCGTGACCGGTGTAGACCGACACCTTGAAGCGGGCGTCGGCCGGGATGTCGCCGGCGGCGCGCGCCTTGTTCAGGATGTCGAGCACGCCCTCGTCCCACACGAGCACGCCGCGGATGCCGGTGGAGAAGATGCGGATGTAGTCGTTGAGCAGGTTGCGGACGTTGTCGAGGCCGCGCACGCGCCGGCCGCCCGACTGGCCCTCGGTGCTGAGCGCCTGGCGGCCGAGGTCCCAGCCGGTGCGCGGCCCGGGCACGGCGACGAGGTCGATGTCGTTCTCGGTCGCGGCGGCCGAGACCTCGGCGAGCTCGCTGCGGCTCAGCAGCGTCGCGCCGCCGCCGAAGGCCACGACCCGGTTCACGAAGACGCCCTCGCGCCGCGCCTCGTCGAGCATCGCCTGCATCGTCGACAGCCGCTCGATGCCGGAGATCTCCAGGCGGTAGTTGCCGCCGTCGTCGAAGGCGAGGGGCGAGGTCGTCAGCGCGTAGTCGTCGGACTCCAGGTAGCCCTGCGCCGCGAGGATCGCGGCCCCGTCGGGCGCCGTCCGGGTGCCGTTCGACGCCGCTGCGGTACTCGTCATCCTCGATCTCCATTCTTTCATTCAGTGCAAGCTAGTTCCGATGAATGAAAGTAGGGATGAGGCTGACGACTGTCAAGGACCACCGCTGCCCGAGCCCGTCCGGCGCGCATGTGAGCGTTGGTACCCTTCACCGAGTGAAAGACGAGGCGGAGAAGTCGGGCACGAACCTGATCGGCGTCGAGCGCACGGTCAAGGTGCTGCAGGCGGTCGAGCAGGCCGAGACGGCGCACCTCGCCGAGGTCGCCCGGCGCGCCGGCCTCAACGAGGCCACGACACTGCGGTACCTGAGCACGCTCACGGCGCTGGGCTTCATCGAGCGGCTCGACGGGCCGCGCTACCAGCTCGGCTGGGAGGCCTTCCGGCTCGGCCAGCGCGCCCTCGACCGCTACGTGCCGCGGGCGCTCGTGCGCCCGGTGATGGAGAGCCTGGTCCGCGAGTACAACGAGACGGTCAACTTCGCCATGCGCCGCGACCGCAGCGTGGTGCTCGTCGACGTGCTCGAGGGCGGCCGCGCGGTCAAGAAGGTCAGCGACGTCGGCCAGGTCGACCCCTGGCACGCGTCCGCCCTGGGCAAGGCGCTGCTGGCCACCATGGACGCCTCCGCGTGGCGCGAGCTGGTGGGCTCGCGCAAGCTGCCCGCCTTCACGCCGCGGACCATCACCAGCCTCTCCCGGCTCGCCGCCGAGTTGGAGGGCGTGCGCCGGCAGGGTTACGCGGTCGACCACGAAGAGGCCGACGAGGACCTCACCTGCCTCGCCGCGGCCGTCCCGCGCCCGTCCGGCGGCCCGGCGGTCTACGCCATCAGCGTCAGCTTCCTGACGCACCGGCTCGACCCCGCCACCACCGAGGCGGTCGGCCGGCGGGTACGCGCCTGCGCCGACCAGCTCGGCGCCGAACTCGGCTGACCGGGCGCGCGTGACCGCATCGACCGCCTCCCTGTCCCGTTCGCGCCGCTCGATCGGCACCGTCTTCGCCGTCAATGGGCTGCTCGTCGGCGCCTGGGCACCGCGGATCCCGACCGTCGCCGCCGACCTCGGCCTGCGCCCCGGCTCGCTCGGCCTCGCCTTGCTCGGCGTCGCCGTCGGCAACCTGCTCGCCGCACGACTGGCCGGCGCCGCCTGCCACCGGTACGGCAGCGACCGCGTGGCCCGTGCGGCGTCCTACGGCTACGGCGTCGCGGCCGTGCTGCCCGGTCTCGCCACCAACCTCGTCACGCTCTTCCTCACCCTCGCCGTCTGGGGTCTCGCGATGGGTGGTCAGGACGTCGCGATGAACGCGCAGGGCGTCGAGCTCGAGGTGGCGTACGGCCGGCGCATCTTCGCCGGCCTGCATGCGCTGTGGAGCGTCGCGACCTTCGTCGGGGCGTTCGCCGGCGGGATCGGCGCGGCGCTGGACCTGCCCGTCCCGGTGCAGCAGGCGCTGCTGGCCGCGGCCGTGCTCGGCGCGTTCTCGGTCGTGCGGACGGGCCTGTTGCCCGACCGTCCGGCGGCGCCCGAGGTGGCCGTCGACGCGGCAGGACCGCGGCGTCGTGTGTTCGATCTGCGGCTCGCCCTGCTCGGCACCGCGGCCGTCTCCTCGCTGCTGGCCGAGGGGGTCGCGATCGACTGGAGCGCGATCTACCTGCGGACCCACCTCGACGCGTCCGGGATCTGGACGGCCTCGGCGTACGCGGCGTTCTGCGCGGGCATGACCGGCGGTCGACTCGTCGGCGACCGGGTGATGGACCGCGTGGGCGTCACACGCTCCCTCGCCGTCGCCACGGTCCTCGGCGGGGGCGGGCTGGCGGCGGGTTTCGCCAGCGGTGTCCTGGTCGGCGCGGTGATCGGCTTCGGCCTCGCCGGCCTCGGCCTGTCGATCATGACGCCGCTGTTTTTCGGCTCGGCGCCGGCCCCGCCCGGGCCTGCCGGACGTCAGATCGCGGTGGTCACCGGCATGGGTTACGCCGGCATGCTGCTCGGCCCGAGCCTCATCGGGCTGGTGGCCCAGGGCACCTCGGTGGCGGCGGCCCTGTGGCTGGTGCCGCCGTTCATCGTGCTGGCCGGCACGCTCGGGCGCGCCGGCGTCCACCGCGGCGGTCGCGCGCCCTCGCCATGACCGATGCGCGGCGACGACACGCCGGACCCGCCGTCGCCGCCCCCTTGACACCCGCGCGAACCGCGACCTAGTTTTCACCCACCAAAACTGTTGTTGCACTCAGTGAAACAGTCGGGTGACGAGGTGACAGCCGCGCGATTGCTCCGGCATCGCAGCGCCACGGTGCCCGACTGCCGCGACCGGCCGGTCGCCGGTGCGCCACGACGGCGTGCGGACCGGCCCGCCCGCGCCGCCGCCATCGACAGAGGAGCCTGCGTTGACCATCCCCGAGGACGCCCCGCCGCTGCCCCGCGAGCGCGTACCCGCCCCGCTGCCCGACGCGCTGCCCGACGCGCCGCACGACGCGCCGCCCGACCGGCGCCGGCATCACGGCCTGAAGCGGAACACGCTGGGCGTGCCGAGCATCTTCTTCTACATCATCGCCGCCGCCTCGCCGCTCACCGTCGTGATCGCGCTCTTCCCGATCATGATCAGCGCAGGCAACGGCATCGGGATGCCGGGCGCGTTCGTGTTGGCCGCCGTCATCCTCATGATCTTCGCCGTGGGCTACGTCGCGATGTCGCGGCACGTGACGAACGCCGGCGCGTTCTACGCCTACGTCACGCTGGGGCTCGGCCGCGTCCCGGGTCTCGGGTCGGCGTTCCTGGCGACGTTCGCCTACACCGCCATCCAGGCCGGGCTGTACGGCGGTTTCGGCTACTACGCGTCCGCGCTGATCGACGACCTCACCGGCGCGTCCGTGCCGTGGTGGGTCTGCGCGATCGTCGCGATGATCGCCTGTCTCGGTCTCGGCATCCAGGGCGTCCACTCCGGCGCGAAGGTGCTGGGCGTCTTCATGACGCTCGAGGTGACGATGATCGTCGTGCTCAGCGCGTTCGGGCTGAGCGGCAAGGTGACCCCGGTGTCGGACTTCAGCGTCGAACCGTTCGCGCCACATGCCGTCTTCGGTGCCGGTCTCGGCGTCGCGCTGATGTTCGCGCACGCGTCGTTCATCGGCTTCGAGGGATCGGCCATCTACAGCGAGGAGGCGCGTGACCCGAAGCGCACGATCCCCCGCGCCACCTACATCTCGGTGGCCTTCATGGGTCTGCTCTACGCGGCGTCGGGCTGGCTCGTCGTCAACGCCGTGGGGCTGAACGAGGTGATCGGGTTGTCCGACCGCACCGGCGGCAACTTCATCTTCGCGGTGAGCGACGAGCTGATCGGCGGCGGCGTCACCCGGATCTACCAGATCCTCATCGTGACGGCGACGCTCGCCGCCATCGTCACCTTCCACAACAACGTGGCGCGCTACCTCTTCTCCCTGGGCCGGCAGAGCCTGTTGTGGCAGCCGCTGGGGTGGACGACCGCGCGGCGGCAGACGCCGTGGGTGGCCTCGATCGTGCAGACCGCCTCGGTGCTGATCGTGGTCGTCGTGTTCGCCGCCCTCGGGCAGGACCCGTTCGCGACGCTCTTCACCTGGGCCACCGGCATCGGTGCCATCGCGGTCATCGCGTCGCAACTGCTCGCCGCCGTCGCCGTCCTCGTCTTCTTCGCCCGCACCAAGCTCGACGACCGCGTCTGGAACACCCGCGTCGCCCCGGTGCTCGCGATCATCGGTCTGGCCGTGCTGCTCACCTTCACGCTGCGCAGCCTCGACGTGCTGCTGGCGGTGTCGGGCGGCGTCGCCGTCCTGATGGTCTCGCTGGTCTTCGTCGCCTTCGCCGGCGGCGCGCTGTACGGCCTGTACCTGCGGGCGACGGACCGCACGCGGTACGAGGGACTCACCCACGCGCTCGCCGACGACGACTCGGTCGACCACGCGCATTAGCGCGATGCAGCGCTATTCGACCGGGGCCGATCGGGTGAGGCGGACCTCCTCGACGTCGAGGACGGCCTGCACCTGCCGCAGCACGATGTCGTCGATGTGCTGCTCGTCGCGCAGCTCCAGCAGCGTCACCCGCTTGCGGGCGATGAGCGCGAGCCGCAGCTCGGTGTACTGGTCGTGGTGCTGCACGATCGGGTCGTCGACCGCGCCGTCGGCGGCGAGCAGCTTGCGCCGCTTGTCCATCTCGCGGCGCACCCGCTCGACGACCCGTTCGTCGCTGCCGAGCTCGGCGGCCAGCTGCTCGAGCGACTCGTAGGCGGCGTCGGTGGTGGCGACCTCGGCCAGATGGCGCTCCTCGGCGACCGACCCGTCCTCGGGCAGTCGCGCGAAGCCCACGACACCGGGCAGCAGCAGGGCCTGCAACAGGGTCAGCACGATGACGCCGGAGGTCACCACGACGATGAGGTCGCGGCCGGGGAACGGCGTGCCGTCGTCGAGGTGCTGCGGCACGGCCAGCGCCGCCGCCAAGGACACGGCGCCGCGGAACCCCGCCACCGCGTTGACGTTGCGTTGGCGCGCGCCGATCCGGCGCAGCCGTTGCGCAGGTCGTCGGTCGAGCGCCCGCACCACGTAGGGCGTGGTGTGCAGCCAGGCCACACGGACGCCGATGACCACGCCCGTCACCGCGAAGACGTAGGCGACGGCGCGACCCGCCGACGCGCTGGTCAGGTTGCGGACGGCGTTCTGCGCCTCGAGCCCGACGAGCACGAACAGCGCGCTGGACAGCACGGTCGTCGACAGCGACCAGAACGCGGTGGTCTGCTGCCGCGCGGCCGCGCCGGTCACCCGCGGCGCGAGCTGGCTCATCAAGAGGCCGCACACCACGACCGCGAGCACGCCCGACGCGTGAACCGACTCGGCGAGCAGGAAGGCGCCGAACGGCGTCACCAGCACCGCGATGTTCTCGAGGATCGGGTCGTCGAGCCGGCTGCGCAGCTGCCAGCTGAGGAGCCCCACCAGGCCGCCGGCCAGGGCGCCACCGCCGTAGGAGAGCACCAGCAGCCACGACACGTGCAGCACGGTGAGGTGGTCCGTCCCGACCGTGACGCCGACGGCCAGCCCGTAGATCACCAGCGCCGTGCCGTCGTTGACCAGGCTCTCGGCCCGCAGCACCGTCACCGTCCGGCGGGGCAGGGCCCGCGCCAGCACGCCGACCGCCGTCGCGTCCGTCGGCGCCACCGCGGCCCCCAGCACCCACGCCGGCCCCCACGGCAGGCCCAGCGCGTGCGCGGTGACCGCCACCGCCCCGGCCGTCGCCACCACCAGCCCCGTGCTCGCCAGGATCACCGCGCGCAGGTTGCTGCGGATCTCGCGCAGCGAGGTCGTGAGGCTCTCCCAGTACAGCAGCGCCGGGAGGAACACGAGCAGCACGACCTCCGGCGGCAGCTGCGCCGCCCGCAGCGCCGGCACGAACCCCGCCAGCACCCCGAACAGCACGAGCAGCAGCGCGGGCGCCACCGGAAAGCGCCGCGCCAGCAGGCCGGACAGCAGGAGCCCCACTCCCAGCAGCACGACCATCTCGAGACCCAGCACGGCCCTCGTCCCCTTCCCTGGTCTCGGTCGCGATCCCCGTCCCGCACGCCTGCGCGGGAGTTCTCGACGCGTCCCCCACCATTATCCGACGGCGTGCCACACCGAGCGGGGCCGCGCGGAACTCACCGCCGCAGGCCGCGCGATGCCGCCCGGCTCATAACGCACGGTTATGGCCCCGGCAACCAGATGACCGGTATCGCCGACCCCGCGGTGGCCCGACGATCGAGTCATGACCCTCGCCGAGCACCGCGCCGAGCTGGCCCGGCGTCGACCACCGGCGCGCATCGTCGTCCCCGGGCTCGTCCTGTGCGCGGTCCTCGCGGCCGTCGCGACGGTCGCCGGCCTGTTCGTCCCGGTGGTGGGGGCGCCCGTCGTCGGCATCGTGCTCGGCGTGGCCTGGCGGCTGGGCCCCGGTGTCCGCCCCGCCCTCGACGCCGGCGTCGACCGGGCGAAGGGACCGGTGCTGCAGGCGGCGGTCGTCGTGCTCGGCGCGCAGCTGTCGCTGGCCCAGATCGCGGACGTCGGCCTCGGCTCCTTGCCGGTCATGGTCGGCACCCTCGCCGCCTGCCTCACCGTGGCGCGCCTCGTCGGCCGGCGGCTCGGGGTCGACGGCGACCTGCGCACGCTGATCGGGGTCGGCACCGCGATCTGCGGCGCGTCGGCGATCGCCGCCGCCGCCCCCGTGCTCAAGGCGCGGAGCAACCACGTCGCCTACGCGGTGTCCACGATCTTCCTCTTCAACGTGGCCGCCGTCCTGGTCTACCCGCCGCTGGGTCATGCTCTGGGGATGGGACAGACGGACTTCGGACTGTTCGCCGGCACCGCGGTGAACGACACCAGCTCCGTCGTCGCGACCGCGTCGGCCTACGGCAGTGGCGCGACCGACCACGCGGTGGTGGTCAAGCTCGTCCGCTCGCTCATGATCATCCCGGTGTGCCTCGTGCTCGCCGCGCTGGTGCGCCGCCGCGAGGCGCGGGCCGCGGGGGCGGCAGGTGGCAGCGCGGTCAACCCACTGCGGCTGGTGCCGTGGTTCCTCGTCGGCTTCCTCGTCGTGGCCACGCTCAACACGCTCGGCGCGATCCCTGCCGCCGCGCACCCGGCGCTGTCGCACATCGCGCTGTTCCTGATCACGGTTGCCCTGGCCGGCATCGGGCTGTCGACGAACCCCGCCGAGCTCCGGCGCACCGGCGGCCGGCCGCTGCTGCTGGGCCTCGTGCTCAGCCTGACCGTGGCGGGCACGAGCCTGCTGCTGCAGTGGGTCCGCTAGTGCCGCTCCCCGCCTGGACGCCCGACCTCGAGTCGCTCGACCTGCTGCTGAGCGTCGCCGAGCTCGGCAGCGTCGGCAAGGCCGCGCACGCCCACGGCATCAGCCAGCCCGCCGCGAGCGCGAAGCTGCACCGGTTGGAGCGCCGCGTCGACCTGGCGCTGCTGGTCCGCACGCCCGGTGGTTCGACCCTCACGCCGATCGGGCAGACGTTCGCCGCATGGGCCCGCGACGTCGTGGGCGCGGCCGGCGCGCTGGGCGTGAACGTCACGTCCCTGCGCACGTCGCAGTCGGCCAAGCTGCGCATCGCGGCCAGCCTGACGAACGCCGAGTACCTGATGCCGCGCTGGCTGCTCCTGCTGCGCCGCGACAACCCGGCGCTGGACGTCTCCGCCGTCGTCGCCAACTCCCACGACGTCTGCGACCGGGTGCGCTCGGGGCAGGCCGACCTGGGGTTCGTCGAGATGCCGGCTGTGCCCGCGGATCTGTCCCACACCCCCATCGGCGCCGACGAGCTCGTCGTCGTCGCCGCGCCGGACTACCCGGCCGCCCGCAGCGAGCGACCGCTCGCGCCGACGGATCTGCTGACGCTGCCCCTGCTGCTGCGCGAGCACGGCTCCGGCACCCGCGACACCTTCCTGGCGGCGCTCGCCGTCGCGCTGGGCCGCGAGGCCGTCGAACCGGAGCACGCGGTGGAGCTCGGCTCGACGTCGACGATCCTCGCCACGGCTCGCGCCGGTGGCGGCCTCGGCGTGCTGAGCGCCCGTGCCGCTCGAACCGATCTGCGCAACGGCACGCTGGTGGCGGTCACCGTCACCGGGCTCACGGCGGCCCGCCCGCTCAACGCGGTCTGGATGGGTGCGAGCCCGTCGCCCGCGGCGGCGCTCCTCGTCGAGCTGGCGCGCGACGAGGCGCCCTAGCTCATTCGTGGTCGGCGAGCCAACCGACGATGGCCGCCAGACGGCGTACCCGGCGGTCGGGTCGCCCGGCGCTCGGCAGGGAATGCGACTCCCCCGGTATGCGCAGGAACGCGCAATCGCGACCCAGCCGCCGCAGGGCCACGAACAACTGCTCCGACTGCTCGATCGGGCAGCGGTGGTCGTCCTCGCCGTGCACGAGGAGCAACGGCGTGCGGATGCGGTCGACGGACGCCAGCGGCGACCGCTCCCACACCGCCGCCGCGTCGTCCAGGATGTCGGTGCCGAGCTCGAACCGGTTGGTGGTGAACCCGTTGTCGGACGTCCCGAACTTCGAGACCAGGTTGCTCACCGACCGCTCCGACACCGCCGCGCGGAACCGGTCGGTGCCGGTCAGCACCGAGTTGACGAGGAAGCCGCCGTAACTGCCGCCGGTCAAGTACAACCGGGCGGGATCGGCGGCGCCGCAGGCGATCGCGGCGTCGACGGCGGCGTGCACATCCGCGACGTCGCCGCGCCCCCACGCGCCGACGCTCAGCGCCCGCACGTCGCGGCCGCGGCCGGCGCTGCCGCGCATGGACGGCATGAGCACCGAGTAGCCGGCGGCCACGAGCACCTGCGTCTCGACGTCGAACACCCGGCCGTGGGCGAGATGCGGGCCACCGTGCAGCCGGACGACGAGCGGTCGGGCACCCGGACCCGCACGCCACAGCAGGGACGGCACCGCCAACCCGTCCGCGGACGTCGCGGGAAGCGCCTCCGCGTCGGCGAACGACCAGCCGGCGGCCCACGAGCTCGCGCCGCCGGGCAACGCGGTGACGTCGCCACCGTCGAGGGGCAGGAGCTGCAGCTCGCCCGGCTGCGTCGCGCTCTCCAGGCAGACCGCGACGTGCCGACCCTGCGCCGCGCCGAAGCCCGTCACCGACCGACCCGGCGGGGTGAGCCGCCGCCGCGTGGCGGTCCGGTCGGCAGCGGCGTCGACGAGCCACAGCACCACGTCGTCACCGTCGGTGTCGAGTGCGAGCAGCTCGTCGGTGCCGGGGACCGGTTGCAGCAGGACCGCCGGCCCGGGCGCGCGTCCGTCGCTGACGATCGCCCGCTCGCAGGCGACGCCGTCGGCGTCCGCGAACAGCCGGTGCCCGCCGTCAGGCGTCACCCGCCAGGGTTCGGGCGGGTCGACGCTCTGCCCGGAGGGCAGGTTGCCGACGGCGACGACGTGCGCGCCGAGCCCGGTCAGCGCCACCGCGGTCAGCGGCACCGGCGAGCGCCACCACACGTCGTCGGTCCCCGTCGCCAGGTCGACGACGTGCAGGTCGCAGCCGGGGGCCGGGTCGTCGCTGCGCAGCGGCTCCACGCAGTACACGAGGCGGTCGCCGCGCGCCGCCCACGCCGAGATCGACCCCGGCGCCGTGGCGAGCGGGCGCGCCGGCCCGCTCAGCGGGACGAGCCACAGCTCGCGCGCGGGTTCGAGCGCACCGCTGCGACCGTCCTTGCGGTAACGCAGCCAGTCGACGTACGTGCCCGTCTCGTCCGCCGCGGCCGGCGTCTCCACGAGCGCGACCAGCCGCGTGTCGTCGAGCCAGGCGAAGGACGCCACCGGTGCCGGGTCGAGCAGTCGCACCGGGCCGTCCGGGAACGCCGAGACGCGAATCCGTCTGCCGACGGCGGTGCGGCACGCGAGCGTGCGCCCGTCGGGAGAGAAGGCGGGCTGATCCGCCTCGGCCGTCACGCGCGGACCGCGGTCCGCCCGCCGCACCTCGAGGCGAACCGTCATGCCGCGGCCGTCCGGCGCGGGGACGTGGACGGGCACCGCGACCGTCGCCCCGTCCGGGTGCAGGGCGGGGACGCCGGTGAGGGGCAGCGTCAGCAGCTCGTTCGCCGCGAACGGGCTCATCCCTGGTCGTGCGCGGCGCGCGCGGCGGCGACGAGCTCCGGGCGGCGCAACAGCGCGAGCGCCACCGCGCCGAGCACGGCCGCCCCGTCGAGGGCCGCGCGGTCCCCCGCATCCCCGCCGGCGACGTCGGCGAACTCGCGGGTGTGGATGGTGGCGCCGGGCACGACCTGCACGTACGGGTGCAGGGCCGGCACGCGCTGGCTGACGTTGCCCATGTCGGTCGAGCCGGCGTTGCCGTGCAGCAAGGTGGCGTCGGCCGGCCGGCCGACCGCGGCGTAGGCCGCCGCGGTGAGCTCGGCGAGCACCGGGTTGTGCCGCACCGGCTCGTAGGCGGGCGCGACCTCCTCCAGCACGCCGGTCGTGCCGGTCGCGAGGGCACACCCCGCCACGGCGTCCTGCACCGCGCGATGCAGACGGTCGCGCAGGTACGCGACGTCGGGCGAGCGGACGAAGACGCTCACGACCGCGCGCTCCGGGATGACGTTGATGGCCTGGCCGCCGTCCACGACGTTCGCGTGCACCCGCGAGTCCGCGCGCAGCTGCTGGCGCAGCAACCCGAGCGCGGTCAGCAGCAGGGTGGCGGCGTCGAGCGCGTTGCGGCCCTCCTCCGGCGCGGCCGACGCGTGGGACGCCCGGCCGGTGAAGGTCGCCCGCAGCGAGAGCCGACCGAGGTTGGTCCGGCCGATCGCGTCGTACCCGGCGGGATGCACCATGATCGCCGCGTCGACGTCGTCGAGCACGCCCGCCTCGACGAACCGCACCTTGCCGCCACCGCCCTCCTCCGCGGGGCTGCCGAGGACCACCAGCTCACCCACCGGCGCCCCCGCGCTCGCCGCGGCGAGGCCGCCGCCGAGCCCCGCCGTGGCGATGATGTTGTGCCCGCACGCGTGACCGAGGCCGGGCAGCGCGTCGTACTCGCAGAACAGCGCCACCGTCGGGCCGGCGGCGCCGAACCGGCGTCGCGCCCGGAAGGCGGTCGGCAGCCCGGCGACACCCGACTCGACGTCGAAGCCACCGGCGGCGAGCCGTCCGGTGAGCAGCGCCGCCGCCCGGTGCTCGGCGAACCCGAGCTCGGGGTCGCCGTGGATCTGCCGGGCGACCGCGGTCAACGCGTCGGTGTCGAGGTGACCGCGCACCTCGGTCACCAGCGCGGCGAGGTCGGGGGCGGTCACGCCGCCACGTCCGCGGTCTCGGCGTAGTGGCACGCGACCCGGTGGCCGTTGACGTCGCGCAGCTCCGGTCGGGTGGCCCGGCAGCGGTCGTCGGCGAGGGGGCAGCGGGTGGCGAAGACACAGCCGGGCGGCGCGTCCAGCGGGCTCGGCAGCTCGCCGAGCCGGCGCACCTCACGCGACGTCGCGCTGCGCTCACCGCGCACGCGCGGCACGGCGGCCAGCAGCAGCTGCGTGTACGGGTGCCGCGGATCGGCGAACAGCTGCTCGGTCGGCCCCTCCTCGACGACCCGGCCGAGGTACATGACCGTGGTGTCCTGCGCCAGGTACCGCACGAGGGCGAGGTCGTGGCTGATGAACAGGTAGGCCAGGCCGAGGTCGTCCTGCAGCCGTCGCAGCAGATTGACGACCTGCGCCTGCACGGAGACGTCGAGGGCCGAGACCGGCTCGTCGCAGACGACGAAGCGCGGGTTGAGCGCGATGGCGCGTGCGATGGCGATCCGCTGCCGCTGCCCGCCGGACAGCTCGTGGGGGTAGCGCTCGGCGAAGTCGGACGAGAGGTTGACCAGGTCGAGCAGGTCGGGCACGGAGCGTGCCGAGCCCTCCTGCCCGTGCACCCGGGCGGGTTCGCGCAGGATGGTGTCGACGCGCATGCGCGGGTTCAGCACGTCGTACGGGTCCTGGAAGACGACCTGCAGCTCACGGCGCAGTGCCCGCAGCTCGGCCGGCGAGCGTTCGGCCAGCCCGCGCCCGTCGAAGCGCACCTCACCCGCGGACGGCGTCTCGAGACCGAGCAGCAGCCGGCCGGTGGTCGACTTGCCGCACCCCGACTCGCCGACGACCGCGCGGACGGTGCCGGCCGCGACCTCGAGGTCGACGTCGTTCACCGCGGTGAGCCGGCGACGGCCGGCGACGCGGTAGTGCTTGGTGAGCCCGTGCGCGGACACCAGCGCTGCGGTCATGACGCTTCTCCTTCGACGGGGTGCCAGCAGGCGACGCGGTGCGCGCCCCCGCTCCCGGCCAGTGGGGGCATCTCGGTGCACCGTGCGTCCGCCCGGGGGCAGCGGTCGCGGAACGGGCAGCCCGCGTCGCGGTCACCCAGCTGCGGCACGCGACCGGGGATCGTGGGCAGCTCGCCCGCGGTGGGCGCGTCGGGGTCGGGGACGGACGCGAGCAGGGCGGTCGTGTACGGGTGCCGCGGCGTGTCGAGGATGCTGCGCACCGGCCCGGTCTCGACGACCTCGCCGGCGTACATGACGACGACCGAGTCGGCGATCTCGGCCACGACGCCCATGTCGTGGGTGATGAACAGCAGCACCGCATCGCGGGTGCGCTCGCGCAGCAGGGCGAGCACCTGCGCCTGCACGGTGACGTCGAGCGCCGTCGTCGGCTCGTCGGCGATGACGAGGTCGGGGGACGCCGCGAGCGCGACCGCGATCATGACCCGCTGCCGCAGGCCGCCGGACAGCTCGTGCGGCAGACTCCGGACCCGCGCGGCCGGGTCGGGGACGCCGACGGCGTCGAGCAGTTCGATCGCACGGCGGCGGCGAGCGGCCCGGCGCAGTGAGCCGTGCAGCAGCAGCACCTCCTCGATCTGCGCGCCGACGGACATCAGCGGGTTCAGCGCGGTCGAGGCGTCCTGGAACACGATGCCGATGCGGGCACCGCGCAGCCGGCGCATCGCGCGGGCCGACGCCCCGATCAGCTCCTCACCGTCGAGTCGCGCCGAGCCGCCGGCCTCGGCACCGCCGGGCAGCAGCCCCGCGAGCGCCAGCGCGCTGACCGTCTTGCCGCAGCCGGACTCGCCCACGACGGCGACGACCTCGCCGCGGCGTGCCGACAGGGTCAGCCCGGTGACGGCGTGGCGGTCGGGACCGAACGACACGCGCAGCCGGTCGATCTCCAGCAGGGGAGCCTCAGCGGTCGTCATCGGGGCGTCCGATCTCGTCGCGAGCGACGCGGGTGCGCTGGGCCGAGTGCGGCAGGTCGGTGTGGTGGTCGGCGAGCGCGCCGGCCGTGCCGATCCACAGGTCGTCGAGCCCGTGCGCCTCGTGCAGCAGCTGTTCGAGTCGGTGCGCGCGGGCCGGTCGTCCGGAGATCCACGGGTGCATCGTCAGCATCACCAGCGCACCGTGGTCGCGAGCGCCCGCGAGCTCGTCGCGCCACGAGTCCACGACGAGCTGCGGCGCGACGGGCGCGCGCTCGCCGTGGCCGGTGTAGCGGTAGTGCACGGCGTCGTCCGTGGTCCAGTCGACCGGGATCTCCACGAGCCCGCCGACGTCGTAGGGCCGGTCGTCGCCCATGAGCGAGCTGTCGTAGGCCAGGCCCAGCTCGGCGAGCACGTCGAGCGCCGTGGGGGTCATCCGCCACGACGGCGAGCGGTAGCCACGCGGTGCGCGGCCGGCGAGGTCGCCGATCACGTCCCTCGCGCGCCGCAGCGTCGCGCGCAGTTCGTCGGGGGTCAGCTGGTCCGGTGGTTCGTGGCACCAGCCGTGCAGGGCGAGCTCGTGTCCTGCGGCGACCACGTCGCGCACGGCGTTCCGGTGCTGCGTGGCCACCCAGCCGGGGACGAAGAACGTCGCCGGCGTCGCGGTGCGGTCGAGCACGGCGAGCAGGTGCTCCACGCCGCGGCGCGGGCCGTACCGGCGCTGTTCGAGCTCGGCGACGTCGGCCGGCGGGTCGGCACGGGTGCGCCAGATGTAGGGGCTCTCGGCGTCGAGGTCGAAGGTCACGCACAGCGCCGCCCGAGCGTCCGCCGGCCACGCGTACGCGGTCACGACGGCGCCTTCCATTCCCCGGCCGTCCGGCCGCCGTCGACCGCGACCGTGGTGCCGGTGACGAATCCCGCGGCGTCGGACGCGAGCCACAGCACGGCCTCGGGCGCGTCCTCCGGCCCGGAGGTGCGCCCGAGCGGGATGCGGGCCCGCATCGTCGCGACGTGGTCCTCGCTGAGGTCGCTGACCTCGCTGCCGGGCGCGAAACCGGGCTGCACGGCATTGACGCGGATGCCGGCCGGCGCGAGCTCGAGGGCGGTGCTGCGCGTCAGCGACTCGATCGCCGCCTTCGTCGCGGCGTACACCGATCCGGTCGGCCCGGGACGCACGGCCGCACCCGAGCTGATGTTGACGATCCGCCCGGCCACGCCCGCGTCGATCATCGCCGCGGCGGCCTGCCGGGTGAGCTCGAACGGGGCGACCACGTTCACGTCGAAGAGCCGGCGGACGACGTCCGGGGTCGTCTCGGCGAGCGGGGTGCGCGGGTAGAGCGCGGCGTTGTTGACCAGCACCTCGCAACCGCGCACGGCGTCACCGGCGGCTGCGAGGCCGTCGGGCTCGGTGACGTCGGCGACGACAGCCCGTGCTCCCAGGCGGTCGGCCAGAGCGGCGAGCGGTTCCGCGCGCACGTCGGTGAGTGTGAGGCGCGCGCCCTCGCGGGCGAAGGCCTTGGCGATCCAGGTGCCGATGACCCCGCACGCGCCGGTCACGGCGACGCGGGTTCCGGCGAAGCGCTCAGGCACGGGGTCCTCCCGCCGCCGTCACGGCGGTGATGTCGGTGCGTGCCCGGCGCCGCCGCCGGGCACGCCGTGGCACGCGGTGCTGCGGATCGAGCCGGTCGCGGACGGCGTCGCCAAGCAGGTTGACGGCGAGCACGAGACCGAAGAGCGCGATGCCGGGGAACGTGGCGAGCCACCATGCGGACGACACGTACTGCCGCCCGTCGGACAGCATCGAGCCCCACGAGGCCGTCGGCGGCTGGACGCCGAGACCGATGAACGACAGCGACGCCTCGTAGATGACCATCAGGCCGAGCTCGAGCGTCGCGACCACCACGACGAGCGGGACGATCTCGGGCAGCACGTGCCGGGTGAGGATCCAGCGACCCGGCGCGCCGAGGGCAACCGCGCCGCGGACGAAGCCGCGCTCCCTGGCCTCGAGCACGCCGGCGTACGCGATGCGGGTGTACCGCGGCCAGCGCACGAGCGCGAGGCACACGACGACGTTGACCAGGCTCGGCCCGAGCACCGCGACGACGAGGATCGCGAGGAGGAAGAACGGCACCGACAGCGCGATGTCGGCCAGCCGCATGACGACCACGCCGACCCAGCCGCGACGCCAGGCCGCGGCGACGCCGAGGGTCACCCCGACGAGGCCGGACGCCAGCACCGTCAGCACTGCGACGACGAGCGAGACCCGCGAGCCGTACAGGATGCGGCTCAGCACGTCTCGGCCGAGCGCGTCGGTTCCCAGCGGGTACGACCCGTCGTGGAACGGATGGGTCAGCCGCGCGCCCAACGCCACCAGGTCCGGGTCGTGCGGGGCGAGCAGCGGCGCGAGGGCCGCGACGAGCACGTACCCGCCGAGCACGGCCAGGGGGATCGTCCCGCGTCTCATGCCTCGGCTCCCTTCGCGGTGACCGCGATGCGCGGGTCGATGACCCCGTACACGAGGTCCGTCACCAGGTTGATCAGGATGTAGACGACGGCCGCGAGCACGACCAGCGCCTGCACGACCGGGAAGTCGCGCGCGTTCACCGACTGGACCGTGAGCTGGCCGAGGCCGGGCCACGCGTAGATCAGCTCGGTGACGACCGAGCCGCCGAGCAGGTTCGCGGTCTCCAGCGCGAGCACGGTCAGCACCGGTACCGCGATGTTGCGCAGCAGGTGGCGCCACACCAGCCGCCACGTGCCCACGCCCTTGGACCGTGCCGTGCGCACGTAGTCGCGGTTGAGCTGCTCCAGCACGGCGGCACGGGTCACCCGGGCGACGGTCGCCGCGGACAGCGACGCGAGCGTCACCGCCGGCAGCACGATGGAGCTGGCCGACGTGTCGCCGGTCGAGGGGAAGACGTCGAACGTCACGGAGAAGACGAGGATGAGCAGGATGCCCGTCCAGAACGCGGGCATGGCCTGCCCGGCGAGCACGAGGGGCGTCAGCACGCGCTCGGGCCAGCGGCCGCGGTAGAGCGCCATGACCATGCCCGCGCCGACCCCGAGCACGATCGACAGGACGAGCGCGGCGAGCGCGAGGTTGATCGTGTAGGGCAGCCGCTGCGTGATCACGTCGATCGCGGGGCGTCGTTGCACGAAGGAGTAGCCGAGATCGCCGTGCACGAGGTCGCCGAGGTAGGACGTGTACTGCGACCACGTCGAGGCGTTGAGGCCCAGCGTGTCGCGCAGCTGGTCGATCTGCTCGCGGGTCGCCCCCTGCGGCGCGAGCAGCTGCGCCGGGTCGCCCGACAGCCGCAGGCAGAAGAACACCGCGGTGACGACGCCCCACAGCGCGACCACGGCCTGGACGAGGCGGAGCCCGAGGTAGCGCAGGAACGGCACAGCGCCGCCGCCCACCCGCGTGCGGGCCCGGCCGGGCGCCGCGGTGGCCGGCGCGGTCGCGGTCGTCACGACGCGAGCCGCATGTCGGCCAGGAAGAAGCTCTCCTGGGCGTCGGGGCGCCACTGCAGGCTCTTCGTGACGCCGTAGATGGAGCCGACCTGGAACAGCCCGATGCCGGGCACGTCGCGATTCATCAGCTGCAGCGCCCGGGCGTAGTCGGCGCGACGCTGCGCGGTGCCGAGCTCGGCGCGACCGCGATCGACGAGGGTGTCGAACTGGTCGCTGCGGTAGGAGCTCCACACCGTCCCCGACCGGAACAGCGGGAAGATCGTGCCGTCGGCGTCGAGGCAGGAGCACGACCACTGCCCGAAGCGGATGGAACCCCAGTCGTGCGAGGGACTCTGCACCTTCTTCAGGTACGTGGCCTGGTCGCTGTTGCGGATCGACACCTGCAGCCCCGCCGCCTGGATGTCGGCCTGGATCGCCTGCACGATGTTCGGGTCGTAGGTGGGCGAGGTGGCCATCACCACGGTCTTGCCCTTGGCGCCGGCTTTGGCGATCAACGCTCGCGCCGCGTCCGGGTCGTACCGGTAGTCGGCCAGGGCCTTGTCGTACCCGACCGCGAGCGGGGTCAGCACGCTGTTGACCTGCCGGGCGTACCCCTGCTGCAGCTTGTCGATCAGGCCGCGGTAGTCGATCGCGAGGCTGATCGCCCGGCGGACCTGCGGGTCGTTCGTCGGGCCGCCCTTGATCGTGTTGAACGCCAGGTAGGACACCCGCTCGGTCGGCGCGGAGAGGATCTTCAGATTGCTGGAGTCGCGGATCTGCACCGCGCTGTCGGGCGTCATCGACGTCGCCACCTGCGCGAGCCCGGACTGCAGGTCGGCCACGCGGCTGGCGATGTCGGGCACCGCCCGGAAGGTGACCTTCGCCAGCTGCGGCCGCGGGCCCCAGTAGCGGGTGTTGCGGTCGAGTGCGATCTGCGAGCCGTTGATGGCCGACACGAACCGGTACGGGCCCGAGCCCATCGGCCTGGCGTTGAACGCGTCGTTGCCGACCCGGCGGACGTAGGCCTGCGGCACGATCGACAGCGTCGTGAGGAACGTCAGCAGGGTCGGCGACGGGTACTTGGTGTCGATCACGAGGCGGGTGCCCAAGCCGGTCGCCCGGCGGATGGCGGAGAAGTTGGCCAGCTGCCCGCTCGCCAGCTTCGGGTCGAGGATGCGGTTGATGCTGTAGGCCGCGTCGGCGGCGGTGAGCCGGCTGCCGTCGCTGAAGCGGATGCCGTCGCGCAGCGTGAAGACCCACCGGGTCTGCGACGTCCGCCGCCACGACGTGGCGACCGACCCGACGACCTTGCCGCTCGTCCGGTCCCGCCGCAGCAGCTGGTCGAAGATGTTGCGGTACACCGCGTACGAGTCGGTGTTGTACTGCAGGCCGGGGTCGAGGCTGGCCGGGTAGCTCGACAGGTCGACGGTGAACACCGAGCCGGCGCCGCCGAGGGGCTCCGTCTGGCACGCGGTGAGCAGGCCCGCCGCGGTCAGGGCGGCGAGCGTCGTGGCGGCGGCTCGCCGGCGCAGGGTCACCGCTCGCCACCTGCCGGGATGGCGCCGTCCTTCGCCAGCGTCGGCACGTCGACCGGCACCGTCTCGGGGTACTTGATGCCGGCGCCGGTGTTGAGCACGAGGACCTGTTCCCCCTCGCCGAGCCAGCCCGACTCGCGCAGCTGCCGGGCGGCGGTGAAGCAGGCAGCGCCCTCGGGGCACACGAACGCTCCCTCGGTGCGCGCGACCGCCTGCACCTCGGCCAGCAGGTCGTCGTCGCTGACCGCGATGGCGGTGCCCCCGGTCTCGCGCACGGCGTCGAGCACCAGGAAGTCGCCGAGCGCCTTGGGGACGGTGATGCCGAAGGCGACGGTGCGCGCGTCGGGGAACGGCTCGCTCTCGCGGGCGCCCTGCTCGAAGGCGCGCACGAGCGGCGCGCAGCCCTCGGCCTGCACCGCCACCAGCCGGGGCAGCTTCTCACCGATCCAGCCCATGGCCTGCATCTCGAGCAGTGCCTTGTGGATCCCGATCAGGCCGACGCCGCCGCCGGCGGGGTAGAGGATGACGTCGGGCACCGTCCAGCCGAGCTGTTCGGCGATCTCGTAGCCCATCGTCTTCTTGCCCTCGATGCGGTACGGCTCCTTGAGCGTCGACACCTCCTGGTAGCCGGTGCGGCTGGCGACCGCCTGGTTGACGAGCTTGCCGGCGTCGCCGATGAGGCCGTCGACCAGGTAGAGCTCGGCGCCGGCGGCGACGCACTCGGCCCGGGTGATGGACGGCGCGTCGAGCGGCATCGCGATGAGGCTCGTGAGGCCGGCCCGGGCGGCGTAGACGGCCCACGCGGCGCCGGCGTTGCCGTTGGTGGGCATGGCCACGCCCTTGATGCCGAGCTCGGCCGCGCGGGACACGCCGACGGCCGCACCGCGGGCCTTGAAGCTGCCCGTCGGCACCAGCCCCTCGTCCTTCATGAGCAGGTTGGGCACGCCGATCGCGGCGCCGTAGGTCGGCATCGGCACCAGCGGGGTCATGCCCTCGCCGAGCGTGATCACGTTCGCGGCCTCGCGCACCGGCAGCAGCTCGTGGTAGCGCCACAGCGTGTGCGGTCGTGACGCGATCTCGGCCGGGGTCACCGCCGCGGCGGCCGCCGCCAGGTCGTAGCGCGCCAGCAGCGGTTTGCCCGCGGCGCTCACGCCCTGGACGGCGTCGGCGTCGTACCGCTCCCCCGTCCACGAGCACTCGAGATGGCTGAGGTGCGAGAACGCCACGGAAACTCCACTGGAGAGATGGACAAAGTCGACCGTTCAGATTTTGAATCCAAAACGCGGACGACGTCAACCGGCTCAACACGCCGATCAGACATCAGCGGCTGCGGACGCCGTTCGCGCGCACCGACTTGTCGAAGGCCGCGGCCGACTTGCGCACGTGCGCCCGCGCCTCGCGTTCGGCGCGCTCCGCGTCCCCGGCGGCGACGGCGCGCATGATCACGGCGTGCTCCCGCATCGCGGTGTGCACCCGTCCCGGCACCCGCGCCGACGACCCGGACGCGAACCGGAACTGCCCGCCCAGGTTCTCCATCACCCGCACCAGCCGGGAGTTCTCCGACGCGTGCCCGATGGCCTGGTGGAACTCGAGGTCGATGTCGCTGTAGGCGACGAGGTCCGCGCCCTCGGCGGCGGCCTGCTGCCGTTCGTACAGCGGTTTGAGCGTGGCCGCCACGAACTCTTCGGGCCGCTCCAGCCCGGCCGCGTTCCGCGCGGCGATCCCGTCCAGCACTTCCCGCAGCTCGTAGATCTCGCGCATGTCGGCCCACGTCGGCTGCGGCACCCGGTACCCCCGGTGCGGCGTCGCCACGAGGAATCCGTCGCGCTCCAGCGCCGCCAGCGCCGTCTTGATCGGCGTCGGCGACAGATCGAGCAGCTCGCACAGCGGCCGCACCACCACCTTCGACCCCGGCGCGAGCTCCCCCTCCACGACCATGCGCTGAATCGCCCGGTACGCCGCCTGCGCATACGTCTCCCGCTCGATCACCACGGCCGCATCATGGCACGCACGGTTGCCGGCATGGGGCGGCGCAGCGCGGCAGCCGTTACTGATGTCGGCCGCGCCGCACAAGCCTGCGCCACGACGTCAACAGATAAGGAGAATCGCTCAGCCTGAAGCGGCCGCGCGAGGAGTTCGTTCGCAATGCATGTAACCGAGCTGCGCCATCAGAGCCCGCACGACGGCCTTGCCGAGCTCCATCGGGACGGCGTTGCCGAGCTGACGTTGCACATCGACACGGGAACCGGTGATCTTGAAGTCGTCGGGGAACGACATAAGGCGAAGCATCTCGTTGGCGCGCAGTCGGCGGGCGCGTTCCTCGCCGGAGGCGGCGCGGACGTTCTCCCAATGGAACGGGCCGACCCACGGGCCCGGCTGAGCCTGCAGCGTGGTCGATGGCCGGTTCGGGTCGAGGCGTAGGAGGAACGTCCAGTAGCGGCTGCGCCATTCGAAGTGGTCGCGGCCGCCGTACCTCTCGGTGTGCCAAAGATAGTTTTGGCCAGGCGGGACCTCCGCCGCGAGCACGGCATAGCTGCCGTCGACAATCTCGTCGTCGGATGCCTGAGCGAGGGTAGGCAGCCCCTCGAAGGCCTGCGCAGCAGTGACGTGTGGGGTCTTGTTGACGTCAACAACGCGGGTGTGCTCGCTCCAGCCGGAGTGAGTCGGTTCGGGGAACTCGAACCTCACGCCGTCGCGCCGGCCAACGACGAATACACGACGCCGTAGCTGTGGGACCCCGTAGTCCGCTGCCAGCAGAACCCTCCACTGCGGGTTATAGCCCAACTCGCCCAGGGCTCTGAGGAGTCGCTCGAACTGAGCCTTGTGAGTCTTGTAGGTAAGGCCTTGGACGTTCTCGAGGATGAACGCCTCCGGCTGCGCTTCACGGACGACGCGCACGTACTCGTCGAGCAGCGAGGCGTTGGGATCGCGGCTCGCACGTTTCTGCTCCAACCAGAACCCGGACTTGCTGAACGGAGTACAGGGCGGCCCGCCGACCAGGAGGACGGGCTCCGTCGGTCGCAGGCCGGCTGTGGCGAGGATCGTCTCGGTTGGCACCACCCGGATGTCTCCCGCAAGCGTGGCCGTCCCTCGAAAATTGGTCTTGAGAGTCTGCAGCGCCGGCTCGTTGTAGTCGGTTGCGACCGAGACACGCAGTAGTCCGTCGCCGGGGTCATCGGACGCCAAGGGTTCGGCGTCTGCCCGTTCGACGGCGAGGTCGAGCCCCCCTGCCCCAGAGAACAGGCTCACCACGGGGAGCTGCTCACCCATCTGCCACCTCAATCTTTGATGCCCGCGCGACCCGTCATCACCGGAGCAGACCAGTCAGACCAGTATGGTCGGGGCGAGTCTGACTCAGGCCTACGACATGCCACGAGGTCGACGACGCCAGGAGGGCCGTTGAAGGACGAGTCGCTCGCGGGCCGTGTCTTCGGCGAGGTCTACCGAGTCCAGGGCCGGGCTGATCTACACGAATTCCTCGTTCACTCCGTCGAGGCATCCGGCGGCCGTGTCCTCTATGTCAGCGACCCCGGTCGGGCGCCCGTCTATCTCGGAGTTCAGCTGGACTCGGACGAGCGCATGGGGATGCTCGTCTATCCGTTCCGTGTCACCCGCAACACGATTCGCAACCGCCCGAACGATGAGGTCCGGGGGCAGCTGCGCTACGGCTCCGAGGACAGCTGGGAGCGCGAGCATCCGGTGGGCCGTGATGTCGCCGGGGTCGACGTGACGATGATCATCGGCCTCGACCTCGCCGACGGCGTGCTGCTGGGCTTGGACGCGAATCTCTGGGACCCACTGCCGATGGGCATCTCCTTCTACGCCAAGGACGCCGAGATCAAGCACGCCGAGGACTCTGGTTGGCATGTTTGGGAGAAGGTCAACCGCGGCGGCACGAGGCGTTCTGATGCGCGCTCGCCCACGAACCTGGAGACCGTCGTCGCCTTCACCCCCGACCGGCTCATCGACTACGCCCGCTTGGAGCGACGCGCCACGTCGCTGCGGCTAGACCCGCCGTTGCGCTTCGCCGCCGCGACCGCGATGGCCGACCATTCGCCACGAGACGAGCCCGAACGCAGGCATGTGCTCGAGGAGCAGTTCGCGCTCAGCAGCGAGCAAATCCTCGACATCATCGGAGGTCGTAACCGGCTCTCGGTCGCCGTGCGCGGCGGGGTGGCCGAGTTTCATCTGGAGCGACAGCTGACCGGCGCACCCGGCATCGCTTCGGTTGAACGGCTGGACGTGGATGCGATGCACGACTTCGACGTGACGCTGGATGATGGCACGCTCCTACGGGTCGAGTGCAAGAACGCCAGCCCAAAGACCTCCATAAACGGATCGTTCAAGGTCGAGGTGCAGAAGACCCGCGCTTCGAAGGGCGATGCTGCGTCCCGCTTCTACGCGGTCAACGGATTCGACGTCGTTGCGGCCTGCCTCTTCTCGCCTACCGGCCGATGGGAGTTTCGCTTCGGCCGCACCGCCGACATGGCCCGACACAAGCATTTCCCCGATCGGCTCGCCCCTGTCCAGACCATCACCGAAGCCTGGGGCGACAGCCTGCCAGCCCTCAGGGCCTGACAGCCACGCGTCTCGCTCGCACCGCCTCACCGATCCGCTGCGCAACGGATTCCGGCGTCTCGTGCTCCCAGAATCGCAACACGCGCCACCCCCTCCCCTGAAGCACGTCCGTCGTCTCCTTGTCGCGGGCGCGGTTTCGCGCGATCTTGCTGCTCCAGTAGTCGACGTTGGTCACCGGCAACGTGAAGTGCGCGGGACACCCATGCCAGTAGCAGCCGTCGACGAACACGGCGACCTTCAGACGAGTGAACAGCAGGTCAGCCGTGCGGCGCAGATCCGCCTCGGGCCGCGCGTTGACCCGATAACGGAGACCTTGCGCGTGGACGAGTCGACGTACCGCGAGCTCGGCACGGGTATCACGCCCCCGGTTGCCCTGCATTGTCTTGCGCGCCGCTGGGCTCGAAGCCCAAGCCTCATACACGGTGCGAGACTACGCACATGCCGCAACGTCGCGGGGAGGGCGACCATCGTTGCCGCTGCTCCGGGGGTCCCATCACGCTCGCGAGGTGATAACGACGTGAGCGCGTGCCTGATCGGAGCGCCGTCCGCTGGCGGCACAAAAGGACCTGCCCGATCGCTAGGGAGTCGGGCTGAATCGGCCGTCGGTAGATGCGGTGCCAAGAGAGCCATGAAGCGAAAGTGACTTGCGGAGGGCTCTAGCCCTTTCGATTCCGGGTGGAGCTGATGCATCGCTACTCGAACTTGCCAAGGTTGCCCGACTTCACCCGTCTGGCCCAGGGATCACGGGCTCCTCGTGTGTCACATCGCGTCCACAGCGTCGGCCGCAGGCTAGGGGACGAAGCAATCAAATCGCTGCTTGACGACTACGCCTCCGGCATTCCTACGACGAGACTCGCTACCGAGTACCGCATCGGCAAGGCCACGGTCCTCCGCCTACTTGAGGACCATGGCATCACCAGACGTAGACAACCCATGACACCAGACGAATGCACCGAAGCCATCCAGCTCTACCGGTCCGGCTTATCGCTTGCAGCCGTCGGCAGACACTTCGGCCGTGATCACACCGTCATCCGAGATGTGCTCAAGCGGGCAGGGGTGGAGCGGCGCGATAGTCACGGACGTGCGTAGGGACGCCCGGCGCTTATCGGTCTACGTCCTTTGTTGACGGCAGCTTGGCGTAAGCCTCATCCGTCACGGGCTCGAGCCATTCGTTGCTGACGTCGTCTCCGGTCGTGATGAAGGCGAGGTGGGAGAACCAGGAGTCGGCCTTGGCTCCATGCCAGTGCTTCGTGCCAGCTGGGACGCGGATGGCGGTGCCGGGCTCCATGCTCTGCGGGTCCTCACCCTCTGCCTGATACCAGCCGCTACCTGCGGTACAGATCAGAACTTGGTCGCCGCCGCCGTTGGAGCCGTGGTGGATGTGCCAGTTGTTGCGGCAACTCGGCTCGAAGGTGATGTTGTTGACCGGAACCCCGCCGTCGGCGACGGGGGCGTTGTAGCTCTGTCCGGTGAAGTACTCCGCGAAGGCGTCGTTGGTCTCGCCGAGCGGGAACATTTGCTGAAATTCGTTCATGGTTGATCCTTTCTAGGTTGGTTGCTATCGACAGCGGAGGCTCAGGCCTCTGAGTCGTTTTCGATGATGTTCTTGAGCACGGTGGTGGCGCCCATGCCGTTGGGCCAGCCGGCGTAGAAGGCGAGCTGCAGCAGGGCCTCCTTCAGCTCGTCGTCGGTGACGCCGTTCTGTCGGGCGAAGCCGAGGTGGAACTGCAGCTGGTCCATCTTGCCGAGCGCGGTCAATGCGGCGATGGTGACGAGGCTGCGGTCGCGCTTGGACAGGTCGGGACGTTCCCAGACCTCGTCGAAGAGGACCTTGTCGGTGTAGTGCACCATGCCGGGTGCGAAGTCGCCGAAGGCGTTCTGCCCGCCGGTCCAGCCGGTGCTCTGGTTCTGGTTGTCACTCATGCCAGTTCACTCACTTTCACGAGCGCCTTGATGGCGCGGCGTTCGTCCATGGCGGCGTAGGCCTCGGCGATGTCGTCCAAGGTGAACGTGGCGTCGAAAACCTTGCCGGGGTTGATGGAGCCGTCAAGCACCTGCTTGAGCAGCTCGGGCTGGTAGTGCCGTGCCGGCGCGGGGCCGCCGCGCAGGCCGATGTTGCTGTAGAACGTGCCCTCGGCGTCGACTTCGACGCCGTGCGGGACACCGACGCGGCCGACGATGGCACCGGCGGCGGCCACGGCGAAGGCGGTCTCGACCGACTCCTTCGTACCGACGCACTCCAACACGGCGTCCGCGCCAAAGCCGTCGGTCAGGTCTTTGAGCTGCTGCTCGGCCTCGTCGCCACGCACGCTGATGATGTCGGTGGCGCCCCATTCGCGGGCGAGCGCGTGCCGGGACTCGGTCTTGCTGCCGAGCACGATGATCCGTTCCGCACCGAGCAGTTTGGATGCCAGCACACCGGACAGGCCCACCGCGCCGTCGCCGACGACCGCGACGGTCATGCCCTCGGTGACGCCGGCGCTGACGGCGGCGTGGTAGCCGGTCGCCATGACGTCGGTCAGCGCCAGTAGGGAGGCCATGGTCTCGTCGGAGAAGTCCGAGCCGGGCACCGTCACAAGGGTGCCGTCGGCCTGCGGGACGCGGACGTATTCGGCCTGTCCGCCGTCTCCGTCGCCGCCCTGGCCGAAGAAGCCGCCGTGTACGCAGGCGGTCTGGAAGCCGTGCTCGCAGTTGCGGCAGGTGCCGTCGCTCCACGAGAACGGTGAGATGACGAAGTCGCCTGGCTTGACGTTGGTGACGTCACTGCCGACCTCGTCGACGACACCGATGAACTCGTGCCCGACGCCGCCGTGGTCGACCTCGGAGATGCCGCGGTAGAACCACAGATCCGAACCGCACACGCAGGCCAGCACCACACGCACGATGGCGTCAGTCGGCTCACTGATGGTCGGCTTCGGCCGGTCCTCGATGACGACCGAACCCTTGCCCTTGAAAATTGCTGCTTTCATTTGTCCTCCTTGTAGTTAGTTGTGACGTGCGGCGTGAGCCGCAGCGTTGCCGCTCGGGCGGCCTCGGCGACCATCGGCTTGAGATAGCTGTCGCCGTAGCGCGCGTACTTGGCGCGGTAAGCGGCGTCGATGGCCTCGGAGGCTTCCTGATCAGTTACTGGTGCGACGGTCACGGCCAGGTCCATGCCGGCCACGCGGACTCGACCGGCTCCGTCGTCGCGGGCGTGCCGATACCAGCCGCCGCCCTCGCCGCGGTACGACCGGACGATGACATCGTCACCGACTCGAACCACCCAGATCGGGACGGGGCGACGCGGCGACCCGTCGTGCCGCAGCGTAATCACCTCGAGCTCCTCGGCCTGGTCGATGCCGTCGAGCTGCGTGGCGGTCCACGTGCTCATGCTGATGCCTCCATTTGTTCGGAGCTGCGAAGGCGTAGGGATACGCCCGCAGCGATGACCGTGACGACCGCGGCGATGACCAGGCTCATCCGGGCGCCGTGCATGAACGTCGACCGGTCGGCGAGCAGCGCACCGAAGACCGCGATCGCGAGCGCGCCGCCGATCTGCCGACTGGTATTGAAGACGCCGCTGGCGGTGCCGGTGTGGTGGCCGTGGACGCTGTTGAGCAGCACACCCGTGGCTGGTGGCATCACCAGCGGACCGCCGAGACCGACCAGGATGAGCAGCCCGGACACTGCTGCGAGCGGGGCGGTTGCGGGCATGAGCGCAAGGGCTACTGCACCGACAGCCATGAGGATGAGTCCACCCGCGATAGGAGCCCGATGACCGACGCGCTCGACGAGCCGAGCCGATAGCGGCGTCAAGGCAGCACCGATCAGCATCATCGGCAGGAACAAGGCGCCGGTCTGGAGTGCCGACAGTCCGCGTTGTTGCTGGAAGTAGAGCGTGAAGACGAAGGGCAACCCGTAATACGCGACCATGAAGGCGAAGCCAATGACTGCCGCGCCGCGCAGGGTGCGGTTCGCGAGCAGCGTCCGCGGGATCATGGGGTGCCTGCCGCGGGTCTGACTCAGGGCGAAGCCGAGAATCCCTACCACTGCCAGGCCGAAGGCGCTCAGCACCGACGCGTGTGCAAATCCTTGGGAGCCGGCTTCGACAGCGCCGTAGGTGAGCCCACCCATCGCGACAACGGCGGTCGTCTGCCCGACCCAGTCGATCGAAGCAGCACGTCGCGTCGATGGCGCGATCTTGCGCACAAGAAGCAGCGTCAGAACGCCGACGGGGACGTTGATCAAGAAGATCAGACGCCAACTCAGCTCGGTCAACAGACCGCCCAGAATGGGTCCGGACGACGACGCCAGCGCGCCGCCCATTGCCCACAGCGCGACCGCGCGAGCTCGTTCACGCGGATCGGCGTAGGCCTGACCGAGCAGTGCCATCGACGAGGGCATCATGACCGCCGCAGCAGTGCCCTGGACGAAGCGCGCGGCGACCAATGCGCCGATACCCGGCGCGAGCCCGCAGGCCAGTGACGCGAGCGTGAAGACCACGACGCCACCGGCGAAGGCGCGGCGCGAGCCGACGCGATCGGACAGCACGCCAGAGGTCAGCAGGAACGCCGCGAACATCAACGTGTAGCCGTCAACCACCCACTGCAGGCCGCCGATCCCGCCGCCGAAGTCCTGCTGGACCGTAGGCAGGGCGACATTCACAACGACGGCGTCGAGCGTGACGATGAAGAACCCGAGTAGCGCGGCCGCCAACGTCAGCGAAGGCCGCGCGGCGCCTGTCGACGCCTCGGAGCGGGCCGCTTGATGCGTGAGTTGTGCTGTCATCCTGCCCTCCTTTCAGTTGGTACCGGGGCTGCCGCATAGGCGTCCCCGTGACCGGATAACTTGTATCCGCTTACATCTACTGTAGCACGTATGCGGATACGGTCAATCCGTTTACGTGCTACGATGGAGGCATGGCAGCTCGGCTTGATCGAGGACTACGGAAGGACGCAGCGGAGAACCGCGAGCGTCTGCTAGTTGCTGCAAGCGACCTCTTCGCTGAGCGCGGTCTGGGCGTGACGCTCAACGACATCGCGCACCACGCAGGCGTCGGCGTCGGTACCGCCTACCGCCGTTTCAAAAACAAAGAAGAGATCATCGACGCGCTCTTCGACCAGCGACTGCAGCTCGTCGAGGACGAAGCTCGGCGCGCCCTGGCTGAACCGAACGCGTGGGATGGCCTGGTTCTCTACCTCAGCCAGGCTCTGCATCTGCGCTACGGCGACAGGGGCCTCGACGAAATCATGAACGACCGCTCACTCGGAGACACCCGTGTCGCCGAAGTCCGGGACCGGATCGCTCCGTTACTGACCGAGCTGGTAGTAAAGGCGAAGGAGCAGCGGGTCGTCCGTTCGGACTTCGACCAGAGCGATCTCATCTTTCTACAGCTCGGGCTCTCCGCGATCATGGAGCAGACACGCGACGTCGCACCAGAGCTCTATCGGCGCTATCTAGTCATGATGCTCGATGGCATCCGCGCTGGGGGCGCCGCTTCTGATCTGCCGGTCAAGCCGCTGACGCCCAGGCAGACACATCAGGCTATGACGCGTGCGAGATCGTCTCCACCCGGAGAACTTCTAGGCTGAACGGATTAGTCAGGGAATTGGATGAGCGTGCCGTCAGGAAACTGTCGGGCGCGCTTCTGGTTTGGACTCGAAATCAGTCCGTCGTGCTGCATCGGTGCGAGCGTCAGACGCTTGACGTGTGAGCTGGTGTAGGGGGTTTCGGCGACGACGTGATCGATGACTTCCTGGATCGTCACGGTTCGACCCCGGAAGTGATCAAGCAGCTCTTGCCGGAGCGGGCCCGTGTCCGGAGTCTCCGCGAAGATCACGTCTTGGTCCGCGAACCGATCGCGGAAGCTGAAGTCGCCCGACGGCGCCACCTTCCACATCGCCGCCTTCATGCGGTCCAGACCGGTGGTGTCATGCGTGCAGTAGTAGAGGTCGTACAGCCGCTTTCCACGGCCGTCCCACATCTCGAAGCTCTGTATGTACGGGAACTCGCAAACATCGTGCAGCTGCCGCTTGTAGAGATCGTGTATGAACTGGCTGCGACGCCGCCCGGTGAGGTCGCCGCCAGCCTTGTATTCATCCGTGCCGAAGAGGTCGTCCAACCGTTCGTCGACCTCGCCGCTGCTGCAGAAGCGGACCACGAACTCATGCGCGAAGTAGACGAGCATTTCCGCTTTGGGGTAGTTGGAGAGCCGCGCCAGCACTGCCATGGGCGTCTCTTTGACACCCACCGGATCGACGAAGGCGAAGGTCGGTGCCATCTTCACGGCGCGCTCATCAAAGTCGTCGATCATGCTCGTCGTCAGGTCGACGAAGGTTTCGTTGTTCACCTGTATGACCACGTTCGACGGCCAAGGCTGGTGGGCGGCCTTGAACGCTTCGATCTCAGCCTCGAGGTGTTCGGCGCATCCAGAGTCTTGCTCGTTGATCAAAAAGACGAACTGGGTGCCGGACATGGAAGCGAAGTGGCTGTGCTCGACCAAGGTCTGTAGCGCGATGAGTGGTGAGCCGGGTTCTCCACCCCTGTATTTGCCGGGGCCACCGAAGGCGTCGTAGTACAGGACCCGTCCGTTGTACTTCGCCATGATCGGGAACCAGGCGCCGAGATAGGAGCGAAGCAAGTCGTGCTTGGCGCCGGTGTGCGGCGGGCGGTCCCACAGCTCGACAGGTTTGCGTTTACGTGGCGGCATCCGAAGTAAGCCCTCCCAGATCGATCAGGGGGCCGAGCGTAGGTGGCGAGCGAGCACGGCACAACGAAGCGGCTGCGCATGTCCGCCACTTTGTCGGACTGCCGTCGTACGCTGCATCTGTGGCAGACAAGAGCTCGATCGAGTGGACTGAGGCCACCTGGAACCCGACCACCGGTTGTGATCGCATCACGGCCGGGTGCGACAACTGCTACGCCCTGACCCTCGCCAAGCGGTTGAAGGCGATGGGTAACCCGAAGTATCAGGTCGATGGAGACCCTCGTACCAGTGGGCCCGGTTTCGGCGTGGCGTTGCACGAGGACGCGCTTGCGCTTCCCACTCGCTGGTCCACACCGCGGACTGTCTTCGTCAACAGCATGTCGGACCTCTGGCACGCGCGGGTGCCAGACCAGTTCATTCACCGGGTCTTCGACGTCATGGTGAACACGCCACAGCACACCTACCAGTTGCTCACCAAGCGCCCCAAGCGTCTCCGCCGCATGGCTGAAGAGCTCCCCTGGCCAAGCAACGTGTGGATCGGGACTTCCATCGAGGCGCAAGAGCAGGCGTGGCGGCTCGACGAATTGATTCTGGTGCCAGCGGCCATCCGGTTTATCTCCGCTGAGCCGCTGCTTGGACCGCTCCAGCTTGATCTCAGCGGCATCGACTGGTTGATCGTGGGTGGCGAGTCCGGACGGGGCCACCGGCCGATCAATCCAGATTGGGTCCGCTCGCTGCGTGACCAGTGCGCAGCGTCCGACACGGCCTTTTTTTTCAAGCAGTGGGGCGGCATCCGACCGAAGGCACGTGGCCGCGAACTGGACGGGCGCACATGGGACGCCATGCCACCGCGGCACGCCTCGGTGACCAACTGAGGGAACCTAGCGCCGCCACGGCGCTGCCGGGTCCGACAGAGTATCCAGCATGAACTCGCACCAAAGCCGCGCGGCGTTCACAGCGAGTCGCGAGTGCCTGGAGCTCAGCCCGGTGCGTACCTCCCCGGGCCCGTGCCCGGTACCAAAGCCGCGGTTACGTAGCTCCGCTACACCGGTAGTTACGGTGAGCGAAGCGCCCAGCACCTTCTTGACGGCATCTGAGCCGTCAGGCCCAGCACTGTGTGCAGCAGGGTGCAAACCCAGGGCCGTGTGAGCCTTCGAGACGAGCGCGGGCACATCCTCGGCGTCGGTGTACTCGACGTCTCGCTCGCGCAGCACAAGCTTCGCGGTGCTTTCGATCAGCTCCTTCGCGGAGCCGATCACCTGCGCCGGGTCGTCGCGCTCTAGTGCGGAGGTAATGCGAGCGAGGTGCTCTTGGATGACAGCGGCGTCCTGCAGGTTCGCGAGCAAGTCCTGCTCAATCACCTGCGGCGGTCCGCCGGTGATGCGGCCATCGTCGTTGAGGGTGTAGCCGTCTCGTGCGAATAGACGTCGCAAGCGGGTCATCAGCTCCGCCGGCGGAGTCCAGTCTGATCTTGGGACGAACAAGTAGTGCAGCGCGACCTCGAACACGCGCAGGGCACGACTGACGTGACCGCTGTCGGTCCAATCCACCTGATTGAGGTACGCCTGGAAATGCGTTACCCGTTGACCCCCAACCGGCTCCGGGTATGTGTCGTCTGGGAGCGGTGGCGCGAACAACTCGTCCTGCCACATCTCGTCGATCTCGCGGAGCACCGTGCCGCTCATCTGGTCGCGTACGGCGTCCCGTGTCCTGCGACTTATCAAGTCTCGGCGCCCAGCAGAGCTGCGACCAGTCGAAATAGGTGCGCTTTCTTCGATTATCATCCAGGACATCCGCTCCAAGGTGCACCCTGAACTAATGGGCTAGCCGCAGAGTCCCGAGGAGATCGCACCCTGTCAGTAATACGCAGGAAAATTGCCATTGAAGAGCAAGTCCCACGCGTCGAACGCGTCACGAATTCGGCCGTCCTTGTAATAGTCCTTCGCACGCAACGCTCGGTTGACGGCCGTATCGAGCTTTGACTTCGCATCGATCTTGTTCGTCGTGGACGAACACGGCTCAATCCGACCCGTGTTTCCCGTTGGATCGTTCATTGCTGCAAGTTCGTGGCTCTGCAGCGAGTTGAGAAAATAGTAAAGATCGAGGGGCCAGTCCAGGTATGTCTGCGCACGCATGTACGAGGCGGCGCGCATCTCTAGGTAGAACGATGAGATCGGCACGTTGCGGTAGTACTTCCAAGCTTTCGCAAGTCGGGCGAGCGACTTGGCAGCACCCCTGCGAGGCAGTGAGTTGGAGTCATTGACGTACCCAAAGTGCGCTTCGGGGGTCGAGTCAAGCCATTCTGAGGTCACGCCAGGAATCTTGAAGCGCATCGATCCGTCACTCAGTTTCTCCTGAGCATAGGCCGGGATCACCTCGACACGTTCATAGCCGCCACCAAACTCCAAGACAACTCCCGGACGTGACGTGTGAATATACGTGCTTGGGAACCGATCCTGGAGCGCGTTCTTGACGGACGTGAGCGTGCTCGATGCAAGTGAGGGTCGAGAAGTTTTCAGTGACACGAAAAAATCGACATCGCTCTTTCCGCTCACGCCGGTACCGTGCTTGAACGAGCCACTCTCGAACATGCGGTATAGCCCGAATCGGTCGTCGAGCTTGGCGTAGATCGAAGCGCGATGCGATGAGGCCTTCTCTCGTTCACTTTCTGATGGCGTCAGCCGTCCAAGAAACGTCTCGAAGCCTTCCGCAGCAGTCCGCGCCATCTCTACCCCTCCACCTTGTCCGTCTCGTAGCTCTGGCCACCGGTCTTCTCGATGTTCCGTCTTGACCTCCAGTACGCGTAGGTACTGGGCGGGTCGGCCGTAGCTGTCACATCATCTCGGCGAGCCGTGAGCGTCGCTAGCTCATCAAGTGCTTCTTCCTGCGTAGCCGTCAGTAGTCGAATGGTCAGAAGCTGGCGTGCAGTTGTCTGAATGCCGAGATACGCGTTGGCCGCTGCCTGAGCGGACGAGACTCGGCGCGAAGGGTTCAAAGCCGTGAGCGCCGCACCGAAACCCGCTGCAACCAAGGCAACCACTCCAGGCAGTGAGGTCTTGCCATCCGCAGCCAGTCCGGTGCCACCTGCGATCGCGGCTAAGACCGACGCCGGCACACCGAGCACCATATTCATAGCGCGCCAGAGTTTCATCTGCTCGAACTGTCCTTGGGCACTCCAGAGAGCACTTTCATGGATCCGGTCCACCTCTGCAGCGATCGGCTGCATGTCAGCCGATAGTCCGGTCGGAATCAAGTTGGACACTGCGGTCTCCCGATCCTGAATATCGATCATATGTTCTAATTATAGCGCAACCCAGCTTCGGCGCGGCCGTACCGAAACGCAGACTTGTGCCTCATCCCGACTGGCCCTCTGTGCCGTCTGGAAACTCTCGGTACACGATGTCATCGAACCACTCGTCTACAACCTCCGACGGGTAATCGCTGCTGGTCGAAATCCCGTCAAGGTCCGCCGCCATGTCTGCCGCGATGAGAAGAAGTTCGCCGAGATTAGCTAAACGAGTCCTGTCGAACTCGCTTTCTTCGAGGTCGCGCCTAATATGTACGTCGCCAGCGAGCTGTCGAAGTTCCCGCGCTAGATTTCCCGAGCCGTCAATTTTCATCACCGTCCTTTCGTATATTCAGTATGAGCATCACGTTAGCTCTAGACAAGAGCAAATCGAGCGACTTCAGGTATTCTGGCGTTATATGTCCATAGCATTAGCAAGATGAGGTTGTGTGCGCGGTTGAAGTGGCCTTTGATCGCGTACCAGTCTTGCCGGTCAACTCGATCAGCCATTTCCTCTTTGTCGCACCAACTAAAAGCGAGATATTGCGCGTACAAGGTGCGTAGTGCGCTCGCCGCGCTTGCAATCGTATGGTCGGACGACTCAGCGAGCATGTCGAGTCGCTGGCGTGTGGTCATATTCAGGACTTCTTCCGCGCTCGCTCGGTCGATTCCAACGGTCGTGCATTGCTCAAGAAGTCCCAAGATCGGCGTATAGCACCCGAGCTGCTGCGGCAAGCCCAACTTCAAGCCCGCGATCCGCCGGTCAATCCCGGAGACAGGTCGGCCACCTGAACTCTCCTTCGGAAAGAAGTGCTCAAAGTCGACTAGCATGGTCAACCACAACCTGCGGAGATCGTTGATGAGAAATGACGGAACGAGCCGTCGGGCCTTATTGCCAGTTGGATCCCGCCAGTAGTCGTTCATCGCGAGCTCACGCATTTCGGCGTACAGCTCTGGGTTGACGAAGCATCGGCTATTTGCCAGCAGCAGCGACCGCGCCGTCGTCAATGTCGAGCGCTCCTCCTGCTGCCGTTCGCCAGGCACGAGCATCTGGCGGAAGGACTGCGGCTCTTGGTAGTAGCCACCTTGCGAGAAGCGCTGGATACCGAGCGCCATCCGAGCGTGGTCGATGACGGTCAGCGCCCGGCCGAGCTCAAACTTGTCGAGGCGCCCATGGCGTTTCGAGTCTCCGCCCGGTGCATCGTGAACGAGGAACAGGTCGAGGTCGCTGAACTCCATCGCTTCCTCGCGACCATAGGACCCGCTGGCGAAAATGCAGAGCTTGTCAGGTGGTTCACCGATACCTGTCAGCGCGTTGTCGCGCGCCCTCAACAGCGCTGACCAGAGTTCAGCGCACTTCTCTTGACGCGCGCCCAACCACTCCAACGGCGGACGATCGCCGAGCACACTCACAACAGCCTCGGGGGCATCGTCGAGGTACAGGTCTGGCGTTGGTGGTAGCCCGGACAGCCGGCGCTGTTGCTCTCGCATCCGCTGCCGCGTGACCCGATGTAGCGAGATCAGGGAGCTGGCGACCATCTCGAGGTCTTCGGACTGCGGCTTACCGGTGTACGCCCGGTACTTGATGCCTCGCTGGTTCATGGCCGCCGCAGTCCGCTGCTTGAGTGGGGTGTTCGGGGCTACTACGCCACTGAGCCCGAACAAGTGCGCCGCCGAGCTACTCAGGGAGTCGTTGTCGATCAAGCCGACGGCGGCTCGGAGGTAGTTCTGCAGACCGAGAACCGTCGGTTCACCCTCGGCGCCGAAGCCCGCTTCGACGGACAGTCGTGTCAGGTTGGCCACGGCGACCAGGTCTGGGTTCGCCAGTCCCGATTTCCGGAGTGTGTTCAGCTCCGGCAGCAGGTCAGCGGCCGTCAGGTCATGCACTTCGCCGGTCATGTGTGCCCCCTGGACCTGCATATTGCCGCGATTTTGCCGCTCGACGTCGTAGGCATGCCGCAGGGCTGCCGTTTACCCCAGACATCGTGTCACTGCCTGCGCAGACTCGGAGTTCCGATGTGGTACGAGGCCGAGTGGAGGGCACCGTGAATCCTGAAGCTTTTGACGGTTCGGACGGGCCGGAGCTCCAGCGCTACTTGACGGCCGAGGCCGACTCGATCGAGCAGCTGCTCCGCCTCGCCGACGCGGTGGAAGCCACGAACCCGGCACGGTCCATGTATCTGCGCATCAACGCGCGTAAGCGGGCGCTGCAGTTGTTGGCTATACGCGAGTGGCTCGACCTTCGGTGAGTGGAGTGGTGGGGCAGGGCGAAGCACTCCGTCTGGCCACCGAGCTGGCGCGTGTTCGGCAGCGGGGTATTGCCCTGGTTGACCGTGTCGGCTACCACCAGTCGCCTGTGGTGACCCCGATCCTTGATCAACTACTTGTACGCGGCGAACTCGGCATCAGCCGTAGTCGCGCCGCAGCGATCGCCGAACTCCTCGATCTGCGACTCCTCATGTACGGCGAGGAGTCTGCTGCCCAGGCTTCGTTCGTCCGGAGCTTGTTTTTCGACCGAGACGGTCGCGGACCTGGTGCCCTAGGAGCCGCCGGGCTACTCAACTTGGCGCGAAAAGGCCGTGGTATCACCCCCGACGCGTTCCACCACCTGCAGCGGCAGGAGCTGATCGACTTCGCGCGCTTCCTTCTCCGCTGCGATGCCGAGCTTCGCAGCGTCGCGGATAGTGACCGGTTTTTCGGCTCGTAACCGCGCTTTTTCGGCGCTGAACTGGGTCTGTCGGCGACTGCGGTCGACCGCTCGATCGGTTCGAGCGCCGCAGGTGCGACGGAAGGAAGGACCATGAGCCACGAAATGGTGCAGTACGGCGGCGGGGAGCTGTACCCGGCAGATCGGCGTCGCGCCGGGCGCAGCGTCTCCCGCATGCAGGGAAGCGGCGCGGTGCGGCAGAGCCGTATGGACGTCGAGACCGATGTGACCATGAATAAGCTGGACAACGTCACGATGGCGACCGGCAGCGGCATGCGGGCCGTCATCACGGTGGCCCAGGCCCAGCAAGCGCTCGAGCAGATGATGCCCAGTGCTTCGGGGCGGTTGGCGATGCTGGCCGACGATCATGCGCTCGGTGTCGCCGACGTCCTGGCCGATCTGCGGTACCGCGCCCGGCGGATCTAGTGTTTATCGTCTTGATCGCCCTGGCGGCGGTGGTGCTGGTTCTGGCCGCCGTCGTCACGCGACACGTCATGGCGAGTCGTCGTGCGTATCGCCGCGTGCAGTGCCTCCGTTCTGCTCGTTCATTGGCAGACACTCAGATTGATCAGCTCACTCGTCAGGCATTGCAGGCAATGCGAGACGTGGCGCGTGAGCAGTCGAGGCGATCCGGGCTTCGGTAATGCAGTCGAAGAACAGCTGGCTGGACAGGGCGGTGACGAGCGCGTTCAGCGTGCTCGTCATCGCCCTCGTCCTGTTCATGGCCGTCCAGCTGCTGCTCTCCATCCTCACCGCGCTCATCGTGATTGTCGCGGTGGCCGGCGTCGTTGGCGTCGCCGTCGCGATTTTGCGGTCCCGCAATCGGGGCTGGTAACAGCGACGAGCCAGCGTCAATTCGGTGCTGTCAAATACACAAACTGTATTGCTGTTGTTTCAAAACAACACTATAACTAAATGCACTGGCATTGTTGTTTCAAAACAACAGCTGCTTTGCATCACTAAGCGAAAGGAGGGTTAGACCACATGGCACGAAATAAGCGCATTACGAATTACGGTAAGGGTAGGCAGCGAAACATTTCCGTTCGTGCCGTGCGGCGTGATCCTCCGGATCTGCGCCGGCTCGGCCGAGCCGTCCTCCAGCTCGCTATCGAACAAGCCGCAGCCGAAGCTGCCGCCGAGGCCGAGCAGAAGGGCAAGAGCACGGAGCAGCGCGGTGCCTGAGTCCCGCACTACCTGGCGTGAACTGCGCTGGCAGCGTCCGCTCGAGGTTGACCGCGTCGCCGGTGCCCTTCGGCAGTGGGCCGCAGATGCCCGCTCGCCCCGCATCGTCCTGGAACTGCGGTTGACCCGCGATGGTGCTCGCTACCTGATCGGCTGGCCGTCGGCCGCTGACATTCGCGCCGCGCTCGCCACCATCCCGAACGCCACGCTCGTGCCGGTGCCGGACGAGCTCCGCACCGCCGTCGTGACGAGCGGCCAGCTCAAGGCCAACACCCGTCACCGACCGCTCGTCACCGATCATCCGGAGCGCGTCGTCAGAGCACTGCTGGCGACCGGCGTCAGGCTCGTGAAGGGCGAACAGCTCGTCGTCCAACTACTCCTCGGTCCGCGCCGTATCCCGCTGGCCGTACCGGATCAGTCGCCGTCTTCCGTCGTCGCGCCTTGGTACACGGTGGCCTGGATCGGCAACGGCGGCCGCATCGACGGTGATAAACGGCGGGCCCTCCGGAGCAAGGTGTCCGACTTCGGCTTTGCCTGCGCCGTCCGCCTGGGCGTCACCGCAACCGACGCCGAACGTCGTAAGAGCTTGCTGCTCGGGTTGTCCGCCGCCGTCCGTGTCGCCGAGGCGCCCGGCGTGCAGCTGCGCTTCCGCCGCATGCACGCTCACGACTTCAACGCCGCTGTTTCACCACTGCGTTGGCCACTGCGCCTGGGCGTTCCGGAACTGGTTGGCCTGACCGGCTGGCCGCTCGGTGACGAGGAGCTGCCCGGCCTGCCGTCGCCGCACCCGAAGCCACTCTCGCCCGCACCGGGCACGACCGGCACCGAGCTGGTCATCGCCGACGCGACCGCCACCGACAAGCCGACCGGCCTGGTGCTGCCGATGTCCTCGGCCGTCCGCCACGTCCACGTCATCGCGCCGACCGGCGCGGGCAAGAGCACGCTGCTCGCTAACTGGACCGCCCAGGTGGTGAACGCCGGGCACGGCGCCGTCGTTATCGAGCCGAAGGGCGACCTGGTCGACGACGTCCTGGCGCGGATCAAGCCTGAGCATCAGGAGCGCGTCGTCGTGCTCGACCCGAACGACCCGGCGCCCGTCGGCCTGAACCCGCTCGCGACGCAGGGCGGCCGCTCCCCCGAGCTCGTCGCCGACGCCATGGTGTCGGTCTTCAAGCAGCTCTACGGCAAGGCGGTCGGCGCCCGCACCCAGGACATCCTCTACGCCGGACTGCTGACGCTCGCGCGCCGCGGCGATGCCTCGCTCGTCATGCTGCCGCTGCTGTTCACCAACCCCGGCTTCCGCCGCAGCGTGACGGCCGGGCTGCGCGACCCGCTCGTCCTCGAGCCGTTCTGGGCCACCTTCGAGCACTGGTCGGACGCCGAAAGAATGGCCGCCGTCGCGCCCGCCATGAACAAGCTGCGGCCGCTGCTACGTCCTGGGCTCCGCGGCGTGCTCGGGCAGCGCGCACCGCGCTTCACGACGTCGCAAATTTTCACCGAGCGCAAGGTGCTGCTGGTGCCGCTCAAGCGCGGCGTCATCGGGCCGGACGCGGCGCAACTCTTGGGCTCGCTGGTCGTCGCCGACCTCTGGCAGTCGATCCAGGCGCGGGCCAACGTCCCGGCGGCTGATCGGCATCCCGTCGCCATCGTGATCGACGAGGTGCAGGACTACTTGCACCTGCCAACTGACCTGGCCGACGGCCTGGCCCAAGCCCGCGGCTACGGCGCCGGGTTCGTGCTGTCGCACCAATTCCTGAGCCAGCTGCCGCGCGAGCTGAAATCGGCGGTGCTCGCGAACGCCCTGAGCCGCATCGTCTTCCGCCTGCCACACGAGGACGCCGTCCAGCTCGCCAAGGGGCACCCCGAACTTGCTGCTGCCGACCTCGAAGCCCTCGGTCCATACGAGGTCTACGCCAACCTGTTCGCCCGCGGGACGACCACGCCGTACGCATCGGGCCGCAGCCGCCCGCTCGGCTCGGCGACCGCAGATGTGGCTGCCGTTCGGTCGCGCAGCCGCGCTGCCTACGGCCGTCCGCTCGACGAGGTCGAGGCCGGCTTCAGCGAGCTGTACGACCAGACGAGCGCCCCGGACGACCTCGGCCCGACCGGACGGCGGAGGCGTTCACCATGACCGCGTACCCGTCAGATCGCCCGTCGGATCGCGCAGGCGAACCAACCCTCGAACCAACCGAGTTCAGGGCCCTCCCGGCCCGCAAGGCGCCCGGAAGTATTGCCCGGTCGGGTGTCATGCCGCCGGTCCCTGAGCGCCATGGAAGGCGAACGCCGGCCGGCCGTCTGGACGCCGTCGACCGGTCGATGACCGACACCGACCGCGCCCTCCTCGGCGATCTTGACCGCTTTGGTTTCCTGACTACAAACCAATTGCAACTCCTGCACTTCAGCACGAACGCCAGTGAGCTGGCCGCTGCTCGTCGTACCTACCGCGCGTTGACTCGACTGGCCCAGCTCGGGGTCGTTGAACATCTCGATCGGCGCGTCGGTGGTGTCCGTGCCGGCTCGGCGTCCTACGTCTGGCGGGTCGGGCCAGTCGGCCACCGGCTGCTGCTTGGTGACACGGCGGCGCGACTTCGGCGGAAGGAACCGAGCCTGCGCACGCTCGACCACCGGCTGGCTGTCGCCGACGCGGCCGTTCGTCTGACGCTCGCCAGCCGCGCGGGCAGCTTCGAGCTGCTCAAGCTCACCACCGAGCCGGACAGCTGGCAGTCGTTCCTCGGGCCCGGCGCCGTCCGCCAGGTGCTCAAGCCCGACGCCTTCGCGGTCACGGCGATAGACGACTATGAGGACTACTGGTACCTCGAGATCGACCGCGCGACCGAGAGCCTGCCGACCATCGTGCGCAAGTCGCTCCAGTACGCCCGCTACGTCCGCACCGGCGACGCGGTGCAGCGCTACGGCGTCAACCCGCTCGTCGTCTGGCTCGTGCCGGACGAGAAGCGCAAGCAGGCCATTGAAAACGCCATCGCCACCAGCGATCTCGATCTCCGGCTGTTCCGCTTCGCCGTTCAGGACGCCATTACTGCGCTCATCGCAGGGGGTGCCGGATGAGTCTGCCGCGCAACCGAATCATCGTCGGCGACGCACTCGCCACCATGCGCACGCTCCCGAGCACCAGCGTCGACATGGTGCTGACCAGCCCGCCCTACCTGGGGCTCAGGGACTACAAGATTGCGGGTCAGCTCGGCCAGGAACGCCACGTCGATAGCTGGGTCGAACCACTCCGCGCGGTCGCCCAAGAAGCTGCCCGCGTCCTCGTTCCGACCGGCACGCTCTGGCTGAACGTCGGCGACAGCTACTCGATACACACGGAGCAGGGCGCCGAGCGCAAGAGCCTGCTGCTCGGACCGGAGCGACTCGTCCTGGCGCTGACCGCCGACGGCTGGCTGCTGCGAAACAAGATCATCTGGCAGAAGCCCAACCCGATGCCGACATCGGTACGCGACCGCTTGGCCTGCACATGGGAGTACATCTACGTGCTCGCTCGCAATCCCTCGTACTACTTCGACCTCGACGCCGTCCGTCGTCCGCACCGCAGCCGACCGAGCGCGACGCGCCGCGCCGTCTTGGCATCGAGCGACGACCACCGTGGCCCGAACAGCATGGGTACCAGCGGCCTCCTGAAGCTGAAGGCCAATGGCCTTGTCGGGCATCCGCTCGGTGCGAACCCGGGCGACGTCTTACGACTCGCGAGCTCGAACTACCGCGGCGGTCACCGGGCGACGTTCCCGCTCGGGCTCGCCGACTACGCGCTCCGCGCCGGTTGTCCCGAAGCACGCTGCACCGGTTGCCGTCGTCCGCATGTCCGCCGCGTCCTACGGGCCCTCGGTGGCACAGCTGTCCGGAGTGCGCTCGGCCCGACCTGCGACTGCACGTATGGGCGCGAGCCGGGCATCGTGCTCGACCCCTTCATGGGCGCCGGCACGACCGCCCTGGCCGCCCGCGCGCTGCACCGCGACTGGCTCGGCGTCGAGTTGAGTCCCACGTTCGCCCAAGAGGCACGGAGTCGCATCGCATGATCAATCACCCCGGCACCTCGTCGCTGTTCTGCGGCTGATTCCCGTGAACCACACCGTGGATCAGGTCAGTCGCAACCGCACCGAGGAGGTGCCGTATGTCCCAGATGGAAAGCACCGGCAGGAACGGCGGCGTCAAGACGCTGGCCATCCGGCTGGAGCCCGAGCTGCACGCCCAGCTGAGCCTGGTGGCTCAACTGCGCAGCAGCACCATCACCGATGAGATCCGGGCGGCCATCGAGTCGCACATTGCGGCCGTCAAGACCGCACCGGAGCTGGCAGGCAAGGCCGACGACGTGCTCGCCGAGATCGAGCGCGACGCCGCCGCCCGCCGTGAGGCCATCGCCACACTGTTCGGCAGCGGCGAGGCCCCGGTGGAGCTCGACCAGTCACCCAAGACGCGCACGCGTCGGGGAGGTGCATCGGCGGACTAGGAGCCTTGCGCTCCAAACCTGGCAGGGCCGGACGGTTTCGAAGCGCGCATATTGCGCCTCAACCGTTCGCCCTGCCAGATACACCACCAAGGATCGCCTTTCCTAAACGTTGTGGAATTGGCCGCCAGTGTTGTTTTGAAACAACAGAAGGGCGATAATGGAAGACATAAAGGGGAGAATGCATATGACTGATGAGGACATGCAGCAATTGGCCGACATGCTGAAATCGCGGCGTGAATCGCTCAACCTTTCCGCGCGTGAAGTCGCCCGTCGGGCAGGTCTCGACACCGGCGTCATCATCCGGCTCGAGCGAGCCGCTAACCCGACACCCCGGCTTGAGAACTTGAAGGCCATCGGCGAGGTGCTCGGCATCCCGGCAGCTGACCTCTACGCCGCCGCCCACGCTCTGCCTGTCGGCCAGCTACCGTCACTCAGGCCCTACATGCGGGCCAAGTACCGCCAACTACCGGACGAGGCGGTCGCCGAGGTTGAGTCCTTCATCGAACAGCTGACCCGGCGTCACGGCAGCGGCCCACGACCACACCAAGACGAGCACTAACCCTTATATATAAGTACCAACCCGAAAGGAGGGGCCATATGCAAACACATATCAATCTCGACGAGAGTCGCAGCGTGCTGGGGTCACTCCGCGCACTGTTCCCGGAGCGCCGGGTTCGCTTCTTCGAGGCGCTCCGCATCGCCGAACTGCAGGCTACGCGGCTGCACCAAGTGCTCGCTATCGAAGGTGACGCTGTGCCGAGTGAGGCAGTCAGCGAGCTGCCGCGTATCGAGGTGCAATACCGCGATATCCCAACCTCCGGCATGAGTTACTGGAACGGCACGACGTGGATCATCGCGATCAACCGCTGGGAGCCGCGCACCCGCCAGCGCTTCACGCTGTTCCACGAGTTCAAGCACATCGTCGATCACGGCCGCGCCAAGCAGCTGTACGCAACTGACGAGCAGGCCGAGCAGGCCGCCGACTTTTTCGCCGGCTGTGCCCTGATGTCTCGCGGTGCGCTCAAGCGCGCTTGGGCGGGGCTCATCCAGCAGCCGGCTGTCCTGGCCCGGTTGTTCGACGTCTCGCCGCGTGCCATCACCGTCCGACTCGCGCAGATCGGGCTGACCGACAGCGGGGAGCGCTGCGAGCGCCCAGCCGCGCCGCACCGCCCGCGTCCGGGCCACTACCACCGCCAGCGCTCCACCCGACCGTATGAAACCTCGGAGGTTCTCGTCGCATGACCGAGCAGCCCACTCGAACGACACCACGTGCGGTGCTCTACCTACGTGTGTCGACACCGCGTCAGATGCACACCGGGGTCGACGTCGATCCTGGGGGCAACTCGATCGCGACCCAGCGGGAGACCTGCCTCGCGAAGGCGCAGAACCTGAACGCCGTCGTCGCCGCCGAGTTCGTCGAGCCCGGCAACTCGGCGCAGTCCATCGAGAAGCGGCCGGTCTTCAAGCAGCTTCTGAGCTACCTCGAAGCCCACCGCGGCGAGGTCGACTACGTCATCGTCTACATGCGCTCGCGTGCCTTCCGGAACTCCATCGACGCAGCCATCACCAAAGGCGCACTCGGCCTGATCGGCGTCCGCATCATCTCTTGCAAGGAGGACTTCGGCACCGGTCCGGTTGCCGATGCCATGGAGACTGTGTCCGACGCCTTCAACGAGCTGATGGTCCGGCAGAACGGTGAGGACATCCGGCAAAAGCTGCGCCACAAGATGCTCAACGGCGGCACGGTGTCGCGCGCCAAGCTGGGCTACTTGAACATCCGCGCCAGCCACGAAGGTCGGCTGTTCAACACCATCGGGCTGGACCCGGAGCGCGCGCCGTTGGTTGCAAAGGCGTTCGAGCTATACGCCAGCGGCGAGTACTCGGTCGATGCGCTTGAAGCCACGATGGCGGATCTCGGACTGACGACCAGACCGTCGGGCCGCAACCCGCAGGCCATGCCGGTGTCGAGCAACAAGCTGCACCGGATGCTCGCCGACCCGTACTACGCCGGCTGGGTGACGGTTGATGACAAACTCATTGAGGGGCGACACGATCCGATCATCACGCAGCAGCTGTTCGACCGTGTCCAGGACGTCCGGCGGCAGCGCTCCGCCCAGGGCAACCGCGACCGAATCCTGGAGCACTACCTCAAGGGCATGATCTTCTGCGGACGCTGCGAAGCAAACCACCGTCGCAGCCGCCTGATCTACACCGAGGTCACGAAGGGCCCCGGCCGCGTCTACGGCTACTTCTTGTGCCGGGGTCGGCAGGAAGGCTTCTGCGACCTGCCGCATCTGCCGAGCTGGCAAGTCGAAGAACAGATCGAGCGGCACTACCGCGATCTCGGCCTGAACGACGACTTCGTCGAGACGATGACCGACTTGATCAGCGAGACCCTCTCCAGTCGCCAAGAGCTGACGCAGCAGTTGCACGATCAGGTCACCAAACAGCTGCACAAGCTTGAGGCCCGTGAGCAGCGCCTGATCGACCTCGCCGCTGATGGGCTCCTGACCCGCAGCAAGATCTTGGAGCGCAGTAACGGCATCCAGATGGAGCGCGTCCGCCTGCATGCACAACTGGCCGACACATCCGCTGAGTTAGCTGCCGGAGCCGCCCGTCTCGGCGAGGCCATCGAGCTCCTACGGAACCCGCTTCCCCTATACGAACAGGGAAGTGACGAGCTGCGGGCGCAGCTCAACGCGACCTTCTTCAAGCGCTTCTTCGTCAACGACGATCCGTTGATCGTCACCCACGACGAGGCGCAAGCACCCTTTGACGAGATCCGGGAGGCGAGCGTCGTCTACCACCGCTACAAGTCCTTGACCCTCGGCCAGCGACAGTCCCATCGGACGAAAAAACGCCCCACCGCGAACGGTAAGGCGTCATCTTTCAGTCGAATTCTGGTCTTATCGGACGTTGTTCCGGTCCAGAGTTCGAGTAAGCATCATCTGGTGGAGCTGAGGGGACTCGAACCCCTGACCCCCACACTGCCAGTGTGGTGCGCTACCAGCTGCGCCACAGCCCCTTGCGAACCCCGCGCTGGTGGAGCGGAGCCAGAGCAGAACACTACACGGCCGCTGCACGCGGGCGTCACCCGGGCACCGGCATGAACGACACGCCGGGACGCTGCAGGCCCCCAATTACGGGGATTTTCGGCGAGGTAGCCATACTGGGGGCGGCACACGAACCGACGATCAAGGGAGACCTTCGTGAACCGCAAGGAACTGGTGGCCGCTGTCGCCGACGGCGCCGACCTCGAGCAGAAGACGGTCGACGCCGTTCTGCGCTCGCTCCAGTCCACGCTCGAGGGCGCCGCGACCAAGGGTGAGAAGGTCAGCGTGCCTGGCTTCTTCGCGCTCTCGGTCGGCGAGCGCGCCGCCCGCGAGGGCCGCAACCCGTCCACCGGCGAGACGATCCAGATCCCCGCCGCCAAGACGGTCAAGCTCACCGCCGGCAGCGCCCTCAAGGACGCCGCCAACAAGTAGTCCCGCAGTACGCGACGAAGGCCCGTCCCCCACGTGGGGACGGGCCTTCGTCGTGCGTGCGCTGGCTACGGCTTGGCCGACGACTTCGCCGAGCTGGCCGGCGTGGCGGCCGGCGTCGACGCCTTCGTCGGCGTCGGTGTCTTAGTCGGAGACGGGCTCGGCGCCGGGCCGTTCTTGGCCGCCTTGGCGACGGCGGCGGTGAAGTCGCTCAGGCTGTTGCCGATCGTCTTGCCGTTGACCTTGATCGTGGGCGTGCCGCTGACGCCGTCCTGGCTGGACCGGTCGGTGACGGCCTGCACGAGCGCCTTGTGCTTGTTGTCGGTGACGCACGAGGTGAAGTCGGTCTTCGACTTGGCCGGCAACCCGGCCTTCGTCGCGTCCGCGATGATCATGCTGTCGGCGATGCCGCCGGCGCCCTCGGCCGGCTGGATCTTGGTCTGGAACATGTAGGTGTGGAACGTGTGGAAGAAGTCCACCGAGATGTCGGACGCGCAGTAGCCGGCGTTCGCGCCCCGTGACGAGTAGTGGCCGTTCTCCTCGCTGTCCAGGCTCGACAGCGAGATCATGTGGTACCGCACCTGCGCCTTGTTCTGCTGCACGTAGGTCTGCATCGTCTTACCGACGCGCTCCTCGTAGTCGCGGCAGTTCGGGCACTGGAAGTCCTCGTACACGTCGACCGTGGCCGCGGCCTTCTTGCCGTAGACGACGCCGTTCGCGACGGACGCGTTCGTCGCGGTCAGCGACCCCTCGACCTTGGCCCGACCCGACTGGACGCCGATGCCGATGAGCGCCACCAGCACGACGACGCCCGCGGTCGAGGCGGCCACCCAGCGGTTGCGCGACTGCGCCTCCTTGCGACGAGCTTCGAGCAGCGCGTTGTACTTGCGTCGCCCCTGCTCCGAGCGCAGCCGCTTCGCCGACGGCGGCTCGACGTAGTCGTGGCGGGCGATGAACTCGTCGATGGAGAGACGCGTCAGCGGCCACAGCACGAGGAACGCCGCGAGCAGCAGCAGCCCGACGTCACGCAGGATGTCGAGCGTGTAGGACGTGCCACCGTCGGTCGTCCCGCCACCGCCGAAGCAGCCGCAGTCGAGCGAGATGCCGCGCGCCGCCGCCTGCACCAGGCCCACGAGGAAGACGAAGAACAGCACCGCGGAGACGACGGCCGCCACCCGCACCACGAGTCCCAGGATCAGCGCGAGGCCGAGGCAGAACTCGAGCACGGGCAGGCCGTAGCCGATCGCCTTGGCGAGCCACTCGGGCGTCGCGTCGTAGGCGCGGACGGCCTGCACGAACGTCCGCGGCGAATGCAGCTTCGACCACGACGCCCAGATCCAGACGACGCCGAGGAACAGACGGATCACGGTGCCCAGCCAGGGGCGAGCTGACAGCCATCTCACGGACACGGATTGTGCCACCGACTCACCCCTTCGCGACGACGGGAAGATCGTGGGCGATCTGCGCCTGCAACCGCCCGCTCTGCGCGAACGCCACCCGGGCGTAGTCGTCGGGCCCGAACAGCAGCAGTTTCGACGAGTGCGTCTGCCCGTTGTCCTCGGCCACGGTGACGTGCGCGGCCGCCTGCGCGGCGTCGACCTGCGCCTGGGTCCCGGTCAGCCCGACGAAGTGCGCCGCGGTACCGCGCGAGAAGTTTGCCAGCCAGCGGGCCAGCACCGGCCCGGTGTCGCGCTTGACGTCGGTGGTCACGAAGACGACGTACGTGTCCTTCGCGACCTGCTGCTGCTCGCGCAGGGCGGACGCCACGGCGGCCATCGTGGTGGGGCAGACGTCCGGGCAGTTGGTGTAGCCGAAGAACAGCATCGTCGGGTGCTTCGCCGTCACCGTCCCGAAGGAGAACGCCCTGCCGGCGGTGTCGGTGAGGCTGAAGCTCGGCCGCGGCTGCGGCGGCGTCAGCCCGAACCCCTGGTACGGCCCGCTGCCCCCGTCGTTGATGAGCTCCGACGCCGACGGCGACGGGTCGCCGCCGCCGGAGCTGCAGCCGGCGGCGAGCAGCGCGAACGCGGCGAGGACGAGGGCGACGCGACGGATCACTTCGGAGCTCCAGTCGGGGCGGGTTGGTCGTAGGGGATCACACGGGCGACGACGTCGACCGAGCCGGCGCTCTGGAACTGCAGGCTGATGTTGACCTCGTCGCCGCCGCGCAGCGTCCCGAACAACTTGCCGATCATGAGGTGGCCCTTGCCGGGGCTGAGCACGAGCCGGCCGTGCGCGGGGATCACCGCCGTCCCGGTGGCGCTCATCGCGCCGCTGCTGTCGAGCGTGTGCAGCGTCGCGTCCGCGCCGGCCCCGGTGGTGACGTCGGTCAGCTCGTCCGGCGTCCCGGTGTTGTTGCGGACCGCGAAGTACGCGGCGGCGAGCTTCGTCGGCGGCACCGGCGGCCGGACGTAGGCGCCGGTCACCGTGATCGGGTCGACGTCGGCCGGGCCGCTGTCCGCGGCGGCGGACTGCGGCACCGCGCCGCGGACGAGTCCGGCCGCGCCCACCGCGAGGACGAGCGTTCCGCCGGCCAGCGCCGGCCAGGGCAGCCTCATCCGTGCCGCCGGGCCCGGTTGACCACGCCGAGGCCGATCGCGCCGGCCGCCAGCACCAAGGCGACGATCGACAGCACGATCGGGCCGGTGTTGCTGCTGCCGCCGTCGTCCGACGCGGCGGCGGCGCTCGCGACCGTGGCACTCGCACCCGACGTGGGCTGCGACGTGGGCTGGGACGAGGACTGGCCCGCCGGCGCCAGCGTGAGGACGGGCGCGGGGTGCTCGGGCTCCGCGCTCGACCCGGGCGCCGCCGTCTCGACCCAGCGCACGACGTCACCGTTGCTGTAGGTCTGCAGCGCCTTGAACGTCACGGTGCTCTGCTCCGGCAGCGGGCCCACCAGGACGTTGAACAGCTGGAACTCCCCCGGCTTCACCGCGGCCGCCGTCGCCGCCGTCCACGTGATCTGCGTGACGGCCTCGGTGACCGGGCCGTCGTCGGTGGTGATGGGCTTCGCCAGCTTCGTCTTGGTGGCGACCGCGGTCCAGCCCGGCACCGGCTGCACGCTCGCCGAGGCGAACGGCGTGGCGGTGGGCAGCTGCACCTGCAGCTTCGTCGTGGTGGCCTTCGCCTCCTCGTTCGGCATGCGGAACGTGACGACGGCATACCCGCCCTGGACCGCGTTGGTGGACGACACGCTCACGTGCGCGCTCGCCGGGGCGGCGAGCACGAGCGAGGCGGACACGCCGATCACGGTGGCAAACGCGACTGTGCGCAGGCGGGGCATTCGTAGGTTCCTCTCAGTGCGGTTCACAGGTCAGTGCAGGGTCAGCGTGACGGCGGTGGTGACGGCGTCGAACTCCGACGTCGAGACGACGAGGTCGATGCGCCACGGGCCGGCGACGGTGAGCGGCGCCGTCCCGTCGTAGGTGAGCGCGCTCGCTCGGGTGAGCCGGACCGGCACCGGGCCGATGCGCTTGGCCGTCTGCGTCGCGTTCGCGGTGACACCGGTGAGCCGTGCGCCGCCGGAGACGTCGACGGTGAGGTCGACGTTGCCGTGGGTGCCGGGGTCGGCGGTGACGGTGACGGTGCGGCCACCGCCGAGCGTGGTGGAGGCCGAGACCGGTTCGCGGTACTGCTGCGCGAGGTCCTCCTTGCCGCGCGGCCGGGCGACGAGGACCGCCGTGAGGCCGAGGACCACGAGCGCGACGACGACCTCGACGAACACGCCACGCCGCAGCCGCTCGGTGTCGACGTCCGACGGCGAGTCCTCGACCTCGGTCTCGGCGGTGTCGGTGTTCGCGTAGGCGAGCCGTGGCCGCGCGAGCTTCGTCCGCACCACCCGGCGCGACACGGCGGCGACCGCGAGCAGGCCGACGAACAGCACGACCTTGCCCACCACCAGCAGCCCGTACGTGGTGGTGAAGACCGCATGGATCGTGCCGACGCCCCGCCAGGCGTTGTAGCTGCCGGTGACGGCGAGGACGACGACGCTCGTGAACGCGACGGTCGACACGACGGGGACGACGCGGCGCAGCTCGGCCGGCTCGCGGCGCGGCAGCACGGCGCCGAGCAGCATCACCAGCGCGCCCACCCACGTCGCCATCGCGAGCAGGTGCAGCATGTCGAGGACGATCGACAGTGTCGTCGGGCTCGTCGTGCCGGGGTGGCCAGCGGCCGAGAAGGTGGCGGCGATGCCGATGCCGAGCAGCCCGGCGATGCCCTCCCAGGGCGCGGGCCGGGCGTCGACGCGCAGCGAGACGGCGAAGATCAGTCCCAGCAGGCCGAGCAGCAGCAACCGCGCGCTGTGCAGCTGGCCGTAGTCGGTGTGCAGCGTCGCGTCGACGAGCGACGGGTCGAACAACCGCTGCGGCCCGGCACCGGCCGTGTACGGCCCCTGCAGCAACGCCTCGGCCAGCGCGCCGACGCCGGTGACCGCCCATCCCGTCCACGCGAACCGGCGGGCACGCCGGTCGTCGCGTCCCTCGGGCCAGACCGTCAGCAGCAGCCAGACGCCGCCGAGCAGCGCGAGCCCGGCGTAGGAGATCCAACGCGCGACGTCCATGACCGACTCGGTGACGCCGTTGCCACCGGACGCGCCGACGCTGCCGCGCACGAGCGCGCCGTCGCCGACGACGAAGCGGATCGTGCCGGCGACGGGGTGCGAGTCGGCCGAGACGACGCGGAAGCTCGCGGTGTAGGTGCCGTCCCCGAGGCCACTGCGCAGCATGTCGCGGATGCGGGTCTGGTCGCCGCCGGGCTGGCTGGCCGCGCCGGTGTCGACGCGCGCGCCGGTCTGGTCGGTGACGTGCAGGTAGCCGACGCGGCCGAGCGTCACGCCCTCGTCGAAGGTGATGGTGACGCTGCTCGGTGCGCGCTGCAGCCGGCTGCCGTCGGCGGGGTCGGCCGAGGCCACGGTGGCGTGCGCGGCCGCCGGCGCCGCGAGCACCAGCCCGAGGCCGAGGAAGCCGGCGAGCGCGACGAGCAGGGCCACCGCGCGGCGGGGTCGACGGCGGGCAGGGGCGGGTTGGCCCCATGCGGGCGCGGTTGCAGGGGTGGGTTGGCCCCATGCGGGCGCGGTCAGTTGATCTCCAGAGGCGCGCTGGGATGGGGCCAACCGGCCCCGCCCACCGCGCTCCACCGGGGCCAACCGACCCCGGCCACCGCGATGGGACGGAACCACCGCACCATGGGCGGTCACGCGACGGTCCGCAGGTCGGTCGGGCCGTCACCGTCGCCCGCGTCACCCTCACCCCGGCCGCGCGAGCGCGCCGACCACGAGCGCCCCGGCGGCAGCGCCCGCTCCGCGCGGTCGAGCGCGAGCAGCAGCACCAGCCCGACCAGGACGGCGGCGTGCGTGGCGAGCCGGCCGGCGGTCACCGTCCCGGCCGCGAAGTCGTGCACCGACAGCACCGCCAGCACGACGGTGAACGTCGCGAGCAGCGGGATCAGCCCGGCCGCACGGCGCGGCACCGACGCCACCGCCACGAACGCGACGCCGACGGCGAGGTTCCACGCCGCGCCCTCGTGCGCGCCGTGCGCGGACATTGCCATGCCGAGGTCGTCGCCGACCAGCGCGGGAATCCCGACGGCCAGCTGCACGACCCCCACCACGAGCAGCGCCGCCCGCAGCAGGTGCCGGGCCCGCAGCACGCGACGCGCCGGCTGCGCCACCGCCGTGGTGATGGCGGCGGCAAGGTCGGGCACCGGTGTGACGTCGAGCCGGGCCAGCCGGGTCGCCCGGGCAGCGTCCTCGGCCCATCGGGCACAATCGGGGCACGCCGCGAGGTGCGTCTCGAGCGCGGACGGCGACAGGCCGAGCGGCTCGCCGTCCAGCCGCGCCGACACCGCCTCGCGGTAGCGATCGCACCTCACGACCGAACAGTCGGCCGGGACCGCCCGGAAGTTCCCAGCGAGACCCAGGTCACACAGTGGACGAGTTCGACGAGATCACCACGGTGGCGCTGCGCGCCCGCCGCGGTGACGCGGCCGCCGCCGCCGAGCTCGTCCGTGCCACCCAGGCCGACGTGTGGCGGCTCTGCGCCCACCTCGGCGACCGGCAGCACGCCGACGACCTGACGCAGGACACCTACGCCCGCGCGTTCGCCTCGCTGCACCGCTTCCTCGGCCGCTCGTCGGCCCGCACCTGGCTGCTGTCGATCGCGCGCCGGGTGTGCGCCGACCACGTCCGCACGGCCCAGCGGGAACGGCGCCTGCCGCCGCCTCTCGAGACACGCGGCGGCGACCCGGCCGAGTCGGTCGCGATGCGCGCGCTGGTCGAGGCCCTGGAGCCGCAGCGGCGCGAGGCGTTCGTGCTCACCCAGGTGCTGGGACTGTCCTACGCCGAGGCCGCGGACGTCTGCGCGTGCCCGGTCGGCACCATCCGCTCCCGCGTGGCGCGCGCCCGCGAGGACCTCGTCGCCGGGCTCGGCGGCGGCCGTCAGTCGCGGACGTCGACCGGCTGACCCTGCTCGGCCCGTCGGGTCTGCCGCGTGACGAAGTGCTCGGCGACGAAGGACATCGTGGGGATCGTGCCGGCGAGCATCACCACGGCGTAGCGCGCGAGCGGCCAGCGCAGCCGGAAGCCGAGCAGCGCGGTGACGATCACGTATACGAGGAACAGCCAGCCGTGCCCGATCCACAGCCACGAGTAGATCGGCGGGTCGACGTCGAAGGCGTACTTCACGATCAGCTCGATCGTCCCGGCCAGCAGGACGACGCCGGTCACGAACGCCATCACCCGGTAGCGCAGCAGCGAGCCCGACGCCTCGCGCACCCGCCCCGGCGCGAGCCGCGGCTGGCGGATGCTCAGCACCGTCGAGGCGAAGTCACTGCTCACGAAGGTCTCCCGTCCTGGCCGTCCAGCCGGGCCAGGTAGTCGTTGTACGCGGCGAGGGTGTCGTCCTCGACCGGCGGCGGCTCCGGGGCAACGTAGCGCCGGTACGCGACCGACTCCGCGACGGTCGGCGGCGCGGTGGCGCCGGGCACGTCGGCGACGGCCTCGCCCTGCCGCACGCGGTCGCGCACGACCTTGAACCACATGATCAGCGTGAACGCGGTGAACGCCCACCACTGCAACGCGTAGCCGAAGTTGCGGATGTTGAAGTGCTGGTGCTCGGAGACGGTGAGCTGCCACCGGCCGAGCAGGATCATGGTCACGGCGAGCGCGATCGTCACCAGGTGCAGGAACAGCCACCCGGGCCGGACCGCGAAGGCGTAACGGCGCACCGCTCAACGGTACGACAGCGCGCCGGCCCCGCGCGCCACACCGATGGCGGTTTCGAACATTCGTTTGTATCGTCGTCGCATGACCGCCTTCCAGGCCTCGCTGCTCGACACCGGCGTCGAGGTCGCGTTCGGCCCGCTCGGCCGCACGGTGCGTCGCCTGGAGCTCGGCGACGGCGCGTGGCTCGACCTCCGGCCGCGATGGGTCACCGGCGCCGACACCCTGTTCGACCGGCTGCGCGACGGCGTCGCATGGCACGCCGAGCGCCGGCCGATGTACGACCGGGTCGTCGACGTGCCGCGGTTGCTGCACTTCGTCGACGAACGGACGCCGCTGCCCGACCCCGCCCTGGTCCGCGCGAAGGCCGCGCTCGACGCGCACTACGAGCCGGAGCTCGGCGAACGCTTCGCCACCGCCGGCCTGTGCCTCTACCGTGACGGCCGCGACAGCGTCGCCTGGCACGGCGACCGCATCGGCCGCGGCGGCACCCACGACACCATGGTCGCGATCGTGGTGCTCGGGGCACCGCGGGCCTTCGCGGTCCGGCCGGCCGGGGGCGGCCCGTCCCGTCGCTTCGAGTTCGGCCACGGCGACCTCGTCGTCATGGGCGGCTCCTGTCAGCGCACCTGGGAGCACTGCGTCCCCAAGACCGGCAAGCCGGTCGGCCCGCGCATCAGCGTGCAGTTCCGCACGCGCGGCGTGCGCTGAGCCGCGGAGCGAGACCCGCGGGTCGTCTACAGTCCGGCCAGGACCCGTTCGACGGTGGGGGCCGGATGGACACACGATTCACGCTGCACGTCGCGCCGGCCGGCGACGTGCTCGAGGCCGCGCGCGACTGCGAGGAGCTGGTCTTCGACACCGTCTACGGCAACTCGCGCGAGGAGTGGGTCGAGGAGTACGGCCCGTACGACGCGAACTCGGTGTTCCTCGCCGTCACCGAGCCCGGCGGCGACGCGATCGCGGCGATGCGCATCATCCGGCCCGGCCCGATCGGGCTGAAGACGCTCGTCGACACCGCCCGGCCGCCGTGGTTCGTCGACGGCGAGCGCGCCGCCCGCTCGGCCGGCCTGGACCTCGCCGCCACCTGGGACGTCGCGACGGTGGCCATGCGGCCGCGGGTGCCGGGCTCGTCGCTGGTGCCGGCCGCGCTCTACCACGCGATGTTCCAGGCGGCGCGACTGTCCGACATCCGGTGGATCGTGATGATCCTCGACGCCCGGGTGCGCCGGCTGCTCAACGCGTTGAGCATCGACACGCAGCCGCTGCCGGGCTGCCGTCCCGGGCCCTACCTGGGATCGGCGTCCAGCCTGCCGCTGTGGGGCGACCTGCCGGCCATGGCCGACCGGCAGCGTCGCGACGCCCCGGACGCGCACCGCCTCGTCAATCTCGGCATCGGGCTGACCGACATCGCGCTGCCGGCCCAGGAGGCGTTCCGCATCGGCGCGACGCCGGCCATCCCGGCGCGCCGGCCGGCCGTCCCCGCCGGTCAGGTGGTGGCGACACCGCGGGACTGAGCGCGCAGGGGCTCATCCCCGTGCTCGGCGACGAACGCCATGACGACGTCCGGCGGCAGGGGCCGCGACAGGTGGAATCCCTGCAGGACGTCGGCCCCCAGCTTGGTCAGCAGCCGCGCCGTCACGGCGTCCTCGACGCCCTCGGCCACCGCGCGGAGCCCGAGCGCGGCCGCCATCTGCAGGGTCGAGGCGACGATCATGCGGCTGCGCGCGTCCTCGGCCGCCGAGGCGACGAAGGAGCGGTCCATCTTGAGTTCCTGGATGGGCAGGTCGCGCAGGTAGGCCAGCGACGAGAACCCGGTGCCGTAGTCGTCGACCGAGATCTGGAAGCCGGCTCGACTGATCTCCAGCATGTGCGCCCGCGCCCGCTCGGGCTCGGCGAGGAACGAGTCCTCGGTGATCTCGATGACGATCTGGTCGGTGGGGATGCCGCGCGCCTGCAGCAGCGCCTGCAACCGCGGCACGAAGATGCCGCTCATCAGCTCCGGCGGCGCGCAGTTGATGGCGAGCCGGGGTGACGCGCCGCGGGCCCGCCACGCGGTGAGGTCCGCGACGGCGATGCGCGCGATCTCGGTCGACAGGGCCGGCATGAGCCCGGCGCGGCGCGCGACCGGGAGGAACAGCCCGGGCAGCAGCAGCCCCCGGGTGGGGTGCTGCCAGCGCACCAGGGCCTCGAGACCGCACGGCTGCGACGTCACCGCGTCGAACTGCGGCTGGTACCAGAGCACCAGTTGACCGGCACCGATGCCGCGGCGCAGCTCGTCGGCCAGGCTGAGCCGTTCGCGGGAGAACTCGTCGACCTCGGGGTCGTAGACGGAGGCCTGCAGCCGCCGGCGCTTGGCCTCGTACATCGCCACGTCGGCGCGGCGCAGCAGCTCGCCGCTGGAGGTGTCGGTGGCGTGCCGCGTCGTGATGCCGATCGACGCGCCGACCGACAGGCTGATGCCGTCGATCACGAGGGGCAGGCGCACGGCGGCGTTGATCCGCTGGGCGCACTCCATCAGCTCGATCTCGCTCTCGGTGGGGACGACGACGGCGAACTCGTCGCCGCCGAGCCGGGCCACCAGCGCCGAGGAGTCCACGGCGTTGCGGATCCGGCCGGCGATCTCGCGCAGCACGGCGTCGCCCGCGGCGTGGCCGAGCGTGTCGTTGATGTCCTTGAAGCCGTCGAGGTCGACCATCATCAGCCCGAGCCGGTCGATCTGGCGCAGCGACTTCTCCACCTTGGACAGCATCGCCCGCCGGTTCGGCAGCTCGGTCAGGTCGTCGCTGCGCGAGAGCCGGAACGCCTCACCCGCCCGGGTCGCACCGCGCACCGCGATCACCAGCCGTGCGCCGGCGGCCCCGAGCGTGGCCAGCGCCGGGACCACGAAGTACATGCGCAGGCTGCCGGTGGGCTGGAAGGCCAGGACGAACGCAGCGGCCATGCCGGCGAGCGACACCGGCACCGAGAGAGCGTCCGAGCGGTGGGCGTCCTCGACCAGGGGACGTCGCCGCGACGCGTTGTCGATCACCAGCGCGAGCGCGACGCCCCAGAGCACGATGCTGGCGTTGCCGAAGCCGTAGGTGCCGCTCGAGAGCCGGAAGAGGAAGCCCACGTCGGCCACGGCGAGCATCAGGAACGCGATCACGAGGACGAGCCCGTCGCGCACCGCACGCTGCCGCACCGCGATCTGCGTGCCCACCACGAGCGCGAGGCCGACGTCGATCAGCGGGTAGAGGACGGCGAGCACCAGCGACATGCCGTCCTGCTGCAGCTGCTGCTTCAGGGCCCCCACGATGAGGCTGCCGGCGAGACAGGCGCAGCCGCCGCAGATGACGCCCGCCTCGAGCCACCGGGCCCGGGTGACGCCGGCATGGCGATTGGCGTCGAGCAGGACGTAGAGGACCATCGCGACGTACGACGCGAGGAAGAACGCCTCGCCGGGGGCGGGGAAGCTGATCTGGTCCGGCCGGCCGCCGGCGTTGAGCACGGTCGAGCCGGTGGCGAACAGCACGAGGCCGAGCAGCAGCATCAACAGCGTCGGCCGGCGGTCGGGCTGCGCCACGGCGGTGACGACGAGACGCGTCGAGAGGACGACGAAGAACAGCGCGAGAGACACGGAGATCCACGTGTCGCCCAGGCCGGGCGCGACGAGCAGGACCAGGCCGAGCACGACCGGGCAGCCCGCGAGCAGCAGCCACGGCAGCAGGGCGAGACCACGGGCGGACGCCCGCGCACCGCTCCGTGGTCTCCACGTCACGGACATGACATCGGCAGCCGGGCCGGTTTCCTGAGAGAAACCTCCCGAGAACGATTTTGATCTTGCGCTTCCCGGAGGTGAGGATGGCCTCGCTGCTGGGTAATTACCCGCCGCCGGCACCCCCTGGAGGCCCCCCGTGCGCGACCTCGCCCCCGAGATCCATCGTCAACGCCTGGTGATCGAGGGTGTGCCCCGGCAGCCCGTCGTCGCCTCGCAGATCACCTCGTACCTGCAGGAGCTCACCGGCGTGCTGCAGATGCAGCCCCTCATGGTGCCGGTGACGCACAGCTCGCCCAAGTTCGGTTGGGCGGGCTGGATCCACTGGGAGACCTCCGGCGCCCACTTCTACGCGTGGGATGTGCCGAAGCTCTTCTTCTCCGTCGACATCTACACCTGCAAGCCCTTCGTGGCGCAGGACGCCGTCGACTTCACGGCCAAGACGTTCGAGGCGTCGATCGTCGAGTTCAAGGAGTTCTGAGCCCGTCGGCGCGTCAGCCTCGCCGCGGCAGCGGGCCGGTCCCGCTCCCGTCGAGCCAGCCGCGCACGGTGCCGTCGTGCTCGCCCAGCCGTGGCGGGGGCGTCACCGGCGCGGTCGCGCTGCGCGAGTACCGCACCGGGTGCCGCACCGCCGGCGCGTGGCCGGCACCGACGTCGAGCAGCGGATCGAGCCCGAGCAGATCCGCCCGCTCGATCGCGTCGCCGACGGACCCGACCAGCCCGGCCGGTACCTGCGCCGCGGTGAGCCGAGCCTCCCAGCGGGCCGCGGTGTCGACCGACAGCGCGGCCTCGAGCTCGGCGATCAGCGCGGCGCGATGGCCGACCCGCTCGCCGTTGCTGCGGAATCGCTCGTCGGCGACCAGCTCGGGGCGCCCCACCGCCACGCACAGTCGGGCGAACTGCGCGTCGTTGCCGCACGCCACCGCGATCGGGGCATCGGCGCAGCGCAGCGTCTCGTAGGGCGCGATGGACGGGTGCGCGTTGCCGAGGCGGCCGGGCGAGCGGCCGGTGGTGAGGTAGCCGGCCGCCTGGTTGGCGAGCCCGCCGAGCAGGCTCGTCAGCAGCTCGACCCGCAGGTGCTGGCCGTGCCCGTCGCGCTCCCGCGCGGCGAGCGCGGCGAGGACGCCGACCACGACGTCCTTGCCGGCGAGGACGTCGACGAGGGCCACGCCGACCTTCGTCGGCTCGCCGGCAGCCGGGCCGGTGATGCTCATGAGGCCGCCGACGGCCTGGACCAGGAAGTCGTACCCGGGCCGCGCAGCCCCCGCGGCGTCCCCGAACCCGCTGATCGAGCAGTAGACGACGCGCGGGTTGGTCGCGGCGACCGCGTCGTAGTCGAGCCCGAAGCGGGCGAGCGAGCCGGGCCGGTGGTTCTCCACGACGACGTCGGCCCGGCGGGCGAGCTCGACGGCCCGCCGGCGGTCGTCGGGGTCGGCGAGGTCGAGGGCGACGCCGTACTTCGACCGGTTGACCGACTCGTAGTACGACGCCGACCCCGTCGCCGCCCACGGCGGACCCCAGCTGCGGGTCTCGTCGCCGGCGTCGGGACGCTCGACCTTCACCACCGTGGCGCCGAGGTCGGCGAGGGTCATCGTCGCGAGCGGGCCCGCCAGCACGCGGCTGAAGTCGGCGACGAGGACACCGTCCAGCGGGGCCGACGTCACCGCTCGAGCTCGGCCTTCAGGTTGTCCAGGGTCGTGCGGATGTTGCGACGGTTGAACTCGGGGAACGACGAGCGGGTGACGACGCGGTCGAACACCGCGGCCAGCGCGTCCGGCCAGCGCCGCCGACCGTCGTCCCACGTCTCGATGACCCGGGTGCCGCCGTCGTGCGCGACGAGGTCGTAGGTCCAGGTGGCGATCGGCGCCCGCAGCCGCGGCGTCCGCAGCCCGATCGCCTCGACGGCGAACTGGAAGCGACGGCCGGGGTCGGCCGCCGTCACCCGGCAGCGGGTCACCCAGCGGGCCCGGAAGCGCCGGTTGCGGCCGACGAAGACCGCCCCGACCGGCAGCGACCCCGACGCCCCGCCGTCGACCGACGCGCCGACATTCTCGGGGCTCCACCGGCCGGTCTGGGTCGGGTCGCTGACCTGCGCGTACACGGTGGCCGGGTCGGCGGCGATGTCGACGGACTCGGACACCGTCATCGGACGTGGCATGGCTCCCCCTCGATCAGGGTGCGAACGCTACCGAGGGTCGCGGCCGGCGGCTGCCGTCGGGCCGCCCACGACGGGTTGCGCGATGCCGCCGTGGCACCGCCGCGGACGTAGGATGCGGGTCCCATGACGACGTCCCGCCGCGCCGCGCCGCTGCTCGGCGGTGTGGGGGTCGCCGCGGCGGTCACGACCGCCGTCGCCGCCGGGCACGCCTACACCGCGTCCTCGGTGCCGCCCACGCGCTGGTGGGGGTTGCTCGCCCCCGGCGGCGTTCCCGCCGGCGTCTCGTCGCCGTGGGCCGTCCTGCTGTGGGCGGGCATCACCGCCCTGTCGGCGTGCTGGCTGCTCGCGCTCCGCGCAGCGCGACGTGGCGCACTCACCGAACGGCAGGCGCGGCGGCTCGTGGTCCTGTCGGCCCTGCCGCTCGTCCTCGGGCCGCCCGCGGTGAGCCGGGACGTCTACGCCTACGCCGCGCAGGGCGTGATGCTGCGTCACGGTCTGGACGTCTACGGCGCGGGGCCGGCCGCGCTGGCCGGCGTGCCCGGCGCCGACGCCGCCCGCGCCCTCGCAGCGGTGGACGCCCGGTGGCGGGACTCCCCCAGCCCGTACGGTCCGGTGACCACGGCGCTGGCGCGGCTGGCCGGTGCGATCAGCGGCGGCGACCCCACGATCGGGCTCGTCGTGTTCCGCGCCGTCGCGGCGCTCTCGGTCGGCGTGCTGGTCTGGGCGTGCGTGTCCCTCGCCGCGCCACGGCGGCGGACCCAGGTGCTCGTGCTCGTCGGGCTCAACCCGCTGGTGCTCGTGCACGCGCTGTCCGCGGCCCACGTCGAGGCGCCGATGTGCGCGTTGCTCGCCCTCGCCGTCCTCGCCGGCCGCCGGCGCGTGTGGTGGGCGGCGATCGTGCTCGCCTGCCTGGCCGGGCTCGTGAAGGCGCCGGCGTTCCTCGCCGTGCCCGTCGTGCTCGCCTGGCACCTGCGCGCGCTCGACGAACCGCACCGCCGCCTCGGCCGTGCGGCACGGGACGTCGCGGTGGCCGTCGCCACGGTCGTGGCGACGAGCCTGGCGGTCCCCGACGGCTTCGGGTGGCTGCGCAACCTGGGCACACCCGGCGGCGGGAAGCCGTCCTCGTCGGTGACGGGTCAGCTCGCCGCGCTCGCCGACGGCGTCGTCCCGGGCGGCCGGGCGGCCGTCGTCCTGCTCGGCGCCGTCGCCGCCCTCGCCGTGCTGGTGGTGCTGGCCGCCGGCTTCGGGGACCGGCCGCCGGCCGAGTCGCTGGGGTGGGCGCTGCTGGCCGTCGCGTTCCTCGCGCCGGTCACCTACCCGTGGTACGCGCTGTGGGGGTTGGTCTGTCTCCTACCCACGGTGCGTGGACGGCCGCTGGCGGCGCTGGTCGCGCTCTGCGTCGTCGAGGCCGGCCTGTCGATCCCCGGTGGGGCCGCGGTGTCGGGGCCGCTCGTCGGTGCGGTGGTCGCCGCGTCCGTGATCGGCCTGGTGCTGGTCGACCGTGAGGTGCGCGTGCGGGCCGCATCACGGGTGGCCAACCGCCGACCCGTCCGCGGCTGAATTCGGCGCGATCCGCGCAAAATCGACCGGCGTCCGTCCCCGCGCCGGAGGGCGGACGGTGACGTCGTCGGGGCTGTCAGTGGCGGCCTGCGGGCGTAGCGTGTCGCGCATGACGACCCAATCGCGCGTCTCGCCGCCGCGGGGCATTCCCGACACCGTCGCCCAGCTGCGGGCGACGTTCCGCAGCGGTCGCACCCGGCCCCTGGAGTGGCGTCTCGAGCAGCTCGCCGCGGTCCAGCGGATGCTCACCGAGCGCGAGGCCGAGTTCGCCGAGGCGCTGCGCAAGGATCTCGGCCGGCCGCCGGTCGACGCGTGGCTGGCCGACCTCGCCCCGGTCGCGGCCGAGGCGAAGTACGCGAGCAAGCACCTGCGCCGGTGGGCGCGGCCGACCCGGGTCGGCGTCCCGCTGTCGGTGCAGCCGGCGCGTGCCTGGTACCAGTACGAGCCGCTGGGCACCGTCCTCGTCATCGGGCCGTGGAACTACCCGATCCACCTCGTGCTCGCCCCGCTCGTCGCCGCCGTCGCGGCCGGCAACTGCGTGGTGCTCAAGCCCTCGGAGCAGACCCCGGCGTGTGCCGCCGCGCTCGCCCGTCTCGTCCCGCAGTACCTCGACCGCGACGCCGTCACGGTCGTCGAGGGCGCGGTGGCCGAGACCGAGGAGCTGCTGGACCAGGGCTTCGACCACTGCCTGTTCACCGGCAGTCCCGGGGTCGGCAAGAAGGTCA